>NZ_JAJNSA010000064.1:0-13848 GCF_027497875.1 Streptococcus sp. SM3
AGGTTCCAGACTATCTATCAGACGAGGAAGCTGCTGCTGTTCCTCTTACTGCCTTGACCATTATGCAGGCTCTTGACCTCATGGGCGCTCAAGCTGGGAAAACGATCTTTATTTCTGGTGGTACTGGAGGTGTCGGTGGCATGGCCATTCCGATTGCCAAGGCCAAAGTTTTGAAGGTCATTACCAACGGTTCTGGAGATAGTGCAGAGCGTGTCTTGAAACTAGGAGCAGATCGCTTTATTGATTACAAAACAGAGGATTATACAAAAACTGTTAGCCAGGTGGATTATGTTCTCGATACTCTCGGTGGAGCTGAAACTGAGAAACAAATGTCTATCATGAAAAAAGGTGGTCATCTTGTTTCACTTCGTGCCATGCCAAACGGTGCCTTTGCCAAACGCATGAATCTACCAAAGTGGAAACAGATTATTCTCGGCTTAGCAGGTCGCAAATTTGATAAAATGGCGGAAAAATATGGCATCCACTACCATTTTATCTTTGTAGAAAGCAATGGCGCTCAATTACAAGAGATAGCTGACCTTTTTAGCAAATTAGAAATCAAACCTTCTATCGATACGGTTTATCCATTTGAAGAGGTAAATAGCGCCTTAGACAAGGTCGCTAATGGTCGCTCACATGGAAAAACAGTCCTCAGCTTTAAGAAATAAAAAGGAAAACACAATGTCATATCTTACTAGAAAAAATCAATACATCACAGTCGACGGGAACAAAATCGCTTATCGCGAACTTAGTAAAGGCAAATCAAATTTACCTCTTCTGATGCTGGTCCATTTAGCAGCGACTCTCGATAACTGGGACCCTAAACTCTTGGACTTGATTGCTGAAAAGCACCATGTCATTGCAGTTGATCTTCCTGGTGTTGGAGCCAGTCAAGGCAAAGTTGCTTCGACAATTCCTGGAATGGCTAAGCAGACAATTGACTTTGTAAAAGTGCTTGGTTACGATAAAATCAATCTCCTTGGCCTTTCTATGGGAGGTATGATTGCCCAAGAAATCATCCGAATAAATCCTACTCTAGTCAATCGTTTAATCTTGGCTGGAACAGGACCTCGAGGCGGAAAAGAGGTCGATAAGGTAACTGGGAAAACTTTTAGTTTTATGTTTAAAGCTGGACTCGAGCGCATCGATCCTAAACGCTATATCTTCTATAATCATGATGAACAAGGGAAAATTGAAGCTTTGAAAGTCCTAGGACGAATGGGGATGAGAACAGAGAAATTTGCGGATAAAGACATGAACGTATCAGGATTCCTAACTCAACTCAAAGCTATCAAACGTTGGGGGAAAGATTCTCAAGACGACCTAAAATTTATCACCCAACCAACCTTAATCGTCAACGGGGATAAGGATATGCAGGTTCCAACGGAAAATTCTTACGATATGCATGCAAAAATCGAAAATAGTAAGCTGATCATCTATCCAAATGCTAGCCACGGTTCGATTTTCCAATATGCAGACGAATTTTCAAAAGAACTCATTGCTTTCTTGGAGTACTAATATGGTCAAAACGATTCTGATTACAGGTGCTACTGACGGTATCGGTAAACATTTGGCAAAGAAATTGGCTAGTGAAGGCCATCATGTCATCCTCCATGGTCGCAATCCTCAAAAACTTGAGCTGGCGCTTCAAGAGGTTCGGGCAGTTTCCTTGAGAGGCAGAGTTTCTAGCTACCTTGCAGATTTTTCCGAATTAGACGATATTTATCGATTTGTAGAGGAAATCAAGCGAGACTTTCAACGTATCGATGTCTTATTTAACAATGCAGGACTGTATGCTGGAAAAGAACGAAAAGCGAGTACTGAAAATGTCGAGTTGACCTTTATGCTATCTGTTCTGGTTCCCTATATTTTAACAACTGAGCTAAGTCCCTTGTTAGAAAAAGCGTCTGACTGCCGTGTCATTAATACTTCTTCCTATATGCATCATTTTGCCAAGATCAAGAATTTGGACTTTGGATTTGAGAACAACTATAATCCCAGATTAGCCTATAATAACTCCAAGCTTTACACTATTTGGATGACACGCTACCTGGCAAGAGACTTCTTTTTAAGAGGTTCAAGCATCACCATCAATGCCTACCATCCAGGCTTGATTTCAACCAACTTAGGGAATGATTCCAGTGATGAAAAGACGAAAAAGTCTCTCTTCGGACGCTTGATGAAGTCATTTTCCAAAAATCTAGACGAGGGAATTGAAACAGGCTACTATCTTACATTTTCAGAAGAAGTCACTGGTTTGACTGGCTACTATTTTGATGATAAAACTGTCAAAACAGTTTCTGAAAAAGGCTATACTTTTGAGAAAGCTCGAGATTTAATCAATTACTGTAATGATAAAATTAAGTTGTTTCAAAATAAATCCACAATATCTTAACTTTATTATGATTCGACTATCAAGAAAAAGATGATATCAAAACTTATCTATTTTCTATATCCTAAATAATTTGCCCTACTTTGAAATAATTATTTTAAAAAACACTCCAAGTATCTTCTAAAAATCACTTATATTTCAACTTTTTTTATCATTCAAAAAGACTCCACCTATCTAAAGGGAATCTACCCTAGAGATGGATGGAGTCTTCTTTCACTCACTAATCTAATCGAATAAACATCATTGCGTTAAGCAAAGAGATGAGAGCGACAGTATTGACATTATTGGAATAGATCAGTCTCTTATTTTCAATCGGAGGAATAATAAAATTAGAAATGATGATATCATAAGGCGATTCTTCTAAAGATTCCTTTGATAATTCTAATTCAGTCCAAACTTCAAGTTCAAAATTGTTGCTGCAATAATAAGAAAGTGTCTCTGCAACGGATTTCGCATGATACTGATCAAAATTACTCATAACCAGAACCTTCAGCTTTGGCTGATTTTGTAGTAGATTAAGCACCAAATGTTTGGTATGAGTGATGAAGGTATAAGATAGATGATTTACCATCATTGAACTAGAATAAATCTCAAGAGTCTCTAAATAGTGAGAAAACTCTTTTTTTACATCTGAAACAAATTTAGGAAAAATATTTTGAAAATTCCTGATTGTATTCCCTTTTTGATCAAATAAAATAAACTCAGTGGACAACTCTTGACGATACAGATGTGCGGTATTATGCAGATGCCAAATCAGATTATCCCTATTTTCAATCTCAATCTGATACTTGGCTGAAATCTGATCAATAAAATCACTCAATAGATGGTAAGATTTTTCAACATAGCTATCCTTTTTTACGCTTTTCATAAAGAGACTTTCATCTATGAAAAACATTTTTTGAAAGTAAGACACAAATAATTGGCAAACAACTTCTTCATCTAAAGAGATATTGTATTCTGATTCAAAACTCTGAGCAACACCTTCTATTCCTTCTGCCTGCATTAAAAAATCCAAACTTTGGTCGTTAAAAGAATCTTTCTCTGTTTCCATAAAATGACCAAACTTTATTCGATATAGATTAGTAACCAGGAACAACTTTAGCATTCTATGCGTTGATAAATTTATTGGAAAGCTTGTTTCCTTATAAACCAATTCTAACAATTGAGATAGGGGCTCTGATGAAAAATTTTCAAATGGCCATTCTAGGAAATAATATTTTTCTGAAAAATATTGTGCAAAAAAGTAACGAATGTCTCTCTCATTTCCAATGATTTGAACAGGGGTCAGACTAATTTCAAATTGAAATTGCTTTTTAATCACTTTATTGATTTGGCTAATAATACGATAGAGCGAAGATGAACTGATATAAAATTCTTTACAAATACTCTCAGCTTGACAACCTTCATTAAAGAAGATGTATTCTAAAATCGAAAAATGAGTTGAATGCTTAAAGAAATGATGGTAAACCATTTCAATATCACTATCATCGGTATTAATAATGCGTATACCATTAGTAGAAGAATGAAAAATCAAGTCAGGAAAAGCAGATTTAACATGGGATAGATCATCTTTGACTGCACGTTCTGTACAATTTAATAACTCTGCTAGTTCAGAACGATGAAACCAACGTTTATGTTCAAATAATAATTCTAATAATTCTAATTGCCTATGACTTTTTTTAGATAATAAATCTCTCATGAATGTCTTTCTCTCTTTATAAATTATCGGATTAAACCTCTTGCAATTATACCACAAAGAATAGGTATAACATGCTGTAACGACTTTTACTAAGATCCTTTATTTCGTATAATAACACTACGGAGGCAATATATAAACAATTTTCTTATTTTACTGTCTATTGAGGGCGTAAATACAGAATCAAATTCAAGTCGAAAGATTATATTTTTAATTTTAAAAATTATATAATAGCAACAATCAAAGAATTTGATTTTTTTATATTAAAATTACATAATAATCAAAATAATTGATTATTTTATATCAAAATTATATAATAGCAATAATCAAAGGAATTGATTTATTTTTTGATATTAAAATAAAAAAGGAGGGTAAGCAATATTGTGGTCAATCATTGCTGGAGGTCTTATTGGACTTGTAGCAGGTAGAATCACTAAAAAAGGTATTTCTATGGGAATCGTCGCAAATGTATTCGCTGGTTTAGTCGGGTCATCTGTAGGACAATCCCTTTTAGGTAGTTGGGGCCCATCCATCGCTGGAATGGCTTTGATCCCATCTATTGCAGGAGCAGCAATTGTTGTTACTGTAGTATCATTCTTTACAGGTAAAAAATAATTACTTGTAGTAATAAACTATTTTTAAATAGATTAGACGGGTAAAAATAGTTTAAATGTTAAATCGAAAGGATTGTATATGTCAAAAGCAAAGAAAATATGTTTCATTATTTTCTGTATTTTAATCTTGACAATTTTCCTTCCTGTTTTGATAGATTATCATCAAGTTAGTGATCTAGGCATTCAGCTATTTAGCTGGAGACAGAATCATTTCGTTGAATTTTATCTCTCTAGATATATATTCTGGGGGATAGTGGCTCTATCAACTTTAGTTTTGTTATCGATGTTAGTTGTATTGTTTTATCCTAAACGTTATTTGGAAATTCAACTTGAAACTAAAAACGATACATTGAAATTAAAGAATTCAGCAATCGAAGGTTTTGTTAGAAGTTTGGTGAGTGATCATGGATTGATCAAGAACCCAACTGTTCATGTAAATTTACGAAAAAATAAATGTTTCGTTCATGTAGAAGGTAAAATTCTTCCTTCGGACAACATCGCTGACAGATGCCAACTAATTCAAAATGAAATAACTAATGGATTGAAGCAGTTTTTTGGTATTGAGCGTCAGGTTAAACTAGAAGTTCTAGTAAAAGACTACCAGCCTAAACCAAAACCTCAAAACAAAAAGACTGTTAGTCGTGTGAAGTAAGGAAGTAAAAAATGGAATGGCTTAAACAATATCGATATCCAATAATCGCAGGTCTCATAGGCGTATTTCTCGCTTGTTTGATTATCTCCTTTGGCTTCTTCAAAACAATATTTGTATTGATTTTAGGAGCACTGGGAGTTGCAGCTGGATTATATATCGAAAAAAACTATATAGATAAATAAAAATTACTAATTTAATTAAAGGAGTTTCATATGTCAAACGAAAAAAACATTAACACTAACGTAGAAAAGAAAGATGCTACTGCTGTAGCTCACGAAATCAAAGGGGAACTTACTTACGAAGATAAAGTTATCCAAAAAATCATTGGTCTGTCACTAGAAAACGTTTCAGGTCTTTTGGGAATCGACGGTGGTTTCTTCTCAAATCTTAAAGAAAAAATCGTTAACAGCGATGACGTAACAAGTGGTGTTAACGTAGAAGTTGGTAAAACACAAGTTGCAGTTGACTTAAACATTATTGCTGAGTACCAAAAAAATGTTCCAGCTTTATATTCAGAAATCAGAGAAATCGTATCTTCAGAAGTTGCTAAAATGACTGACTTGGAAGTTGTTGAAATCAACGTAAACGTTGTCGACATCAAAACTAAAGAACAACATGAAGCAGACTCAGTAAGCCTTCAAGATCGCGTATCTGACGTTGCTGAATCAACAGGAGAATTCGCTTCAGAACAATTCGAAAAAGCTAAATCTGGTCTTGGATCTGGTTTCTCAACTGTTCAAGAAAAAGTTAGCGAAGGTGTAGAAGCTGTTAAAGGTGCAGCAACTGGTGTAGTATCTCACGAAAAAACTCGTGTAAACTAAGATAAAATAAATATAACAGGAGAAATTATCATGTCAGTAGAAGAAAAATTAAATCAAGCTAAAGGTTCTATTAAAGAAGGTGTTGGGAAAGTCATCGGTGATGAAAAAATGGAAAAAGAAGGAGCAGCTGAAAAAGTTGTTTCTAAAGTAAAAGAAGTTGCTGAAGATGCCAAAGACGCTGTAGAAGGTGCTGTAGAAGGTATCAAAAACATGTTGAGTGGCGACAATAAATAAGGCTAAAAGTTACTTTATCTCTTTAGTAACATTAGTCAAAAGAGTCTGAGTCAAGATGATTCTCAGAAAACAAAAAGCTAGAGATTTCCAATTGCGGAACTCTAGCTTTTTAATTTCACCTCTTTCTCTTATTATATTTCAGCAGGTTGTTGACCGTGAGTACGAATCCCATGTCAATTCTCACTTGGCGCTTACCTCTCAGATGACATCTCTTATAACCAAACAAACCTTTATCTGCCCAAAGACAGATTTCATATCAATCTTACGTTTAGCGAAAATTTGTCTACCATTGGAAGATAAAAGTGCCTGATATTCTTTAGTTTTTAAACACTGGTAACGTTCATTCATATACAGTCTCTTTTGAGGGGCTGATTCAGGTTCATCATCGCAGTCAAGATTGATTTCAAGGATTTTTACTTTCTATCTCCCCTTTTTCATAATGTATTTTCGTACAGGTTCTTCAACTATTTGAACGATTTCAAATCCTTCTTTTTGGTAAAGATTCTGAGCTCTTTGATTTGCCTCGAAGACATTTAGAGAGATGCTGTCTATATCTCTATTTTCAAAGACCAAACTAACAAATTTCCTTAAAGCCTGCCTACCTAAGCCTTGCCCCTGTTTCTGAGGATTGATAAAAAATCTTCCAATATGAAGATTACTGTCTTCTTGCCTGATTTTCTGGATAACCCCCACAAACTCTTGTCCTTCAAAGATTGAAAAGATTCCTTCCAAATCTTGCAAAACTTGAATTGTCAAGGGGAAAGGAATCATTGGTCCCATCCATTGTTCTTGAAAGGATTTGCCAAGGGAGTTGGACCATTGGCATACGAATTGAGCGTTTTCTGGGCTCACATTTTCTTCAAAACGAATTGTCATCTTGACCTCACTATCTTGTCTATGTTTCTCCATTATACTACTTCTCCCATTTTTTACGAATAGATAAGTATGATTGATATTTATTTTTTTCTCGTCGGTAGCATTCTCGCTTCCTTTCTTGGTTTGGTCATTGACCGTTTTCCTGAGCAATCCATTATCCAACCTGCTAGTCACTGCGATTCCTGTCAGACTCGCTTGCGCCCCTTAGATTTGATTCCGATTCTCTCGCAAGTGCTCAATCGCTTTCGCTGTCGCTACTGCAAATCTCCTTATACAGTCTGGTATGCCCTCTTTGAACTAGGCTTAGGGCTCCTCTTTCTGGCTTGGTCTTTGGAATTGCTTTCCTTGGGGCAAGTCGTCCTAATCACCGCTGGTTTGACCTTGGGCATCTACGACTTTCGCCATCAGGAATATCCCCTACTGGTCTGGATGACTTTCCACCTAATCCTCATGGCTTCCTCTGGCTGGAATCTGGTCATGGTCTTTTTCCTTGCTCTTGGCTTTTTGGCTCATTTTATCGATATCCGCATGGGCGCAGGGGATTTTCTCTTTTTAGCTTCTTGTGCTCTCGTCTTTAGCGCAACAGAATTACTCATCTTGATTCAGTTTGCTTCTGCAACAGGAATTCTAGCCTTTCTCCTGCAAAATAAAAAGGAAAGACTTCCTTTCGTGCCTTTCCTCTTACTCGCTACTTGTGTGATTATTTTTGGTAATCTACTGCTTGTTTGATAAAGTCCTGAATCGGCTCTCCTTGGTGGAGAGCTTTTACGATTTTTGAACCGACGATAACGCCATCTGACACTGCATTGAAGCGTTCTACATCGGCTTGACTAGATACGCCAAAACCTGTCAAGACTGGGATATCGGCCACTTGATGCAATTGTGCCAAGTGCTTGTCCAAGTCTGCGCGGTAATTGCCAGATTTCCCTGTCACCCCATTGATGGCAACAGCATAGACAAATCCTTCTGCCCCTTTAATTAATTCTTTCTGGCGCTCAATCCCTGTCGTCAAACTAACTAGGGGAATCAAGGCGATATCTGTATCTGCCAAAAATGGTTCTACAAAGTTGGCATGCTCATGAGGCAAGTCTGGAATAATCAAGCCCTTAACCGCTGTATCTGCCAAATCTTTGACAAAGTTCTCCACACCGTACTGAAAGAGGGGGTTGAAGTAGGTCATAATGACCAGTGGAATCTCTGTTTCAATGGTTTTCAAGGTTTCAACCAAAGCCTGGGTAGAGGTCCCGTGGGCTAAACTGCGCAAGCCAGCTTCTTCGATAACAGGTCCATCTGCGACAGGATCTGAAAAGGGAATGCCCACTTCAATTGCAGAGACACCCAAATCTTCTAAAAAGTGAATCGTTTCTCCGAGACCATCCAAACCTTTCTCGTGGTCTCCAGCCATGATATAGGGAACAAAAATTCCTTTTCCAGTTGCTTTTATAGCATTTAATTTTTCTGTTAGTGTCTTAGGCATGAGCTTCTCCCTTCTTTGCTGCATCTGCTTCCAAGCGGTCTTTGACTTGGACCACATCCTTGTCCCCACGACCTGATAGACAGACAATCATGGACTTGTCTGGACCGAGTTCTTTGGCCAATTTCACCGCAAAGGCAATGGCATGGCTAGATTCCAATGCTGGGATAATCCCTTCCACACGAGACAAGAGCTGGAATCCTTCCAAGGCTTCCTCGTCTGTCACAGGAACATAGCTGGCACGTTTAATATCGTGGTAGTGAGAATGTTCTGGACCGATACCAGGATAGTCCAATCCTGCTGAGATAGAGAAGGCTTCAAGAATTTGACCATGAGCATCTTGGAGCACATCCATAAGAGAACCGTGGAGGACACCCGGACGACCCTTGGTCAAGGTAGCAGCGTGGTGCTCTGTATCCACACCAAGTCCAGCTGCTTCAGCCCCATACATGGCTACTGACTCATCTTCTACAAAGGGATGGAAGAGACCGATGGCATTAGACCCACCACCAACACAAGCTACTAGGGCATCTGGCAGATCTTGACCTGTCAAGTCACGGTACTGTTGTTTAGCTTCTCGACCAATAACACTTTGGAAATCACGAACGATTTCTGGGAATGGATGAGGCCCCAAGGCAGAACCAAGGATATAGTGGGTATCATCGATATTTGCCACCCATGAACGAAGGGCTGCATTGACCGCATCCTTGAGCACGCGCGAACCATCAGTCACAGCCTCGACCTTGGCTCCCAAAAGCTCCATGCGGAAGACATTGAGAGCTTGGCGTTTGACATCTTCCTCACCCATGTAGATAGTACATTCCATGTTAAAGAGGGCTGCAGCAGTTGCAGTTGCCACACCGTGCTGACCAGCACCTGTTTCAGCGATAATTTTCTTTTTACCCATGCGTTTGGCAAGCAAAACTTGTCCTAAGGCATTGTTAATCTTGTGGGCCCCTGTATGGTTGAGGTCTTCACGTTTGAGATAAATCTTGGCTCCGCCAATATGCTGAGTCAAATTTTTTGCATAGTAAAGAGGAGTTTCACGCCCCACATACTGGCGTAAGAGCTGGTTTAATTCCTCTTGGAAACTTGGATCTGCCTGACTTTCACGGTAGGCCTTTTCCAACTCCAAAACTGCTGTCATCAATGTTTCTGGGACGAAACGTCCACCGAATTTTCCGTAAAATCCATCTTTATTTGGTTCTTGATATGCCATTCTTTACCCTCTCTATAAATCTTCTAATCTTTTCATGATCTTTTTGTCCATCTGTCTCCACTCCGCTCGATACATCTACTGCATAGGGAGTAAAGTGTTGAATTGCTTTTACTACATTGTCTTCATTAAGCCCACCTGCGATAAAGAAAGGCTGAGTTAGTCCAATCGTATCCAGTTGAGCCCAGTCAAAGGTCTGGCCACTCCCAGCCACAGGGGCATCAAAGAGTAGATAGTCTGCCTGAGAATTGGGGACATGTCCCTCTCCATCCACCTGCACAGCCTGAATACTGGCACAAGGCAAATTCTCAAATAAATCATCTGCCACCTGACGGTGAACTTGAACCAAGTCCAAACCAACTTTTTCAATCACTTCTAGCAGTTCTTCCCGACTTGGTGAAACAAATACACCAACCTTTTTCACATCTGCAGGAATAAGTTTTGCCAGCTCAGCAGCCTGATCCAAGGTCACCTGTCTTTTACTAGGTGCAAAGACAAAACCGATGTAGTCGGCTCCTTCTGAAACGGCTGTTTCCACCGCTTCTTTAGTAGATAATCCGCAAATTTTAACCTTTGTCAATCTGCAACTCCTTGATTCTCTGGGCTACATCTTCTGCCTGCATGAGAGCTGTCCCTACTAAAATTCCGTTAAAGTATGGTGCTACTCGTTCCGCATCCTGCCCTGTGAAAATAGCAGATTCAGAAATGTACAAACAATCATCTTTGAAATGTTTAGCCAAATCTACACTGGTTTGCAAGTCAACTTCAAAGGTGGTCAAGTTGCGGTTATTGACCCCGATAATCTGGGCACCAAGTCTGTGAGCCACTTCTAGTTCAGCTAGATTGTGAGTCTCCACTAAGACTTCCAGACCAAGCTCTGTCGCGTAGTCATACAGTTCCTTGAGGCGTTCTTCTGACAAGGCAGCCACAATGAGCAAGATGACTGTCGCACCTGCATTGCGAGCGCGGATAATTTGCTTTTCATCAATGATAAAATCCTTGTTGAGGGTCGGAATCTCTACCTGACTGGAAATCTCCCGTAGATAATCCAAATGTCCTTTAAAGAAAACTTCATCTGTCAGAACAGAAATCATCACTGCTCCGTTCGCTTCATAAGTCTGGGCCTGTTGCACAATATCCACATCTAGATTGATATCTCCCAGACTAGGGCTAGCTTTCTTGACTTCAGCAATTACCTGTAAACGGTCCTGGTGATTCTTCAAAAATTCTGCCAAGCGATAGGTCTGGCGCAGGGGCTGGATTTCCTCCAACTTCATCTGCTCAACCTCACGCGCCTTCTGCTCCAAAATTCGTGCTAAAAATTCCTGACTCATTTTTGGTACTCCTGTAACAGTCTGAGTTTTTCAAAGGCCTTGCCACCAGCAATGACTTGACGAGCTAAGGCAACTCCTTCCTTGATACTAGCTACTTTACCATTAGCATAGAAACCAAGACCAGCATTTAAAACTGTAGTTTCCAAGAATGGACTTGGTTCATTTTTAAGAACGCTGAGCAAAATTTCTGCATTTTCCTGAGCATTGCCTCCACGAATATCTTCGATAGCGTAGCGCTCCATCCCTAAATTCTCCGGAGTAAAGCTTGATAAGGTGATTTCGCCATTTTCAAGAAGTGCAATTTTGGTTGTTCCATTCAAACCAGCTTCGTCCAATCCTTCTGGTCCAGCAACAACGATGGCACGTTTGCGACCCATATTTTTCAAAACCTGAGCTGTACTTTCTAGAAGTTCTGGACGACTAATACCAAGAAGCTGTGTTTCCAAAGCCATTGGGTGAATCAGAGGACCAGTCAAGTTCATGATTGTTGGAATTCCTAGTTCCAAACGAGCTGGCATGATGTATTTCATAGCTGGATGCATATTTTTTGCAAAGAGAAAGACGATGCCAGTTTTATCAAAAACCTTACCTAGTTCAGCTGGTTTGAGATCCAGGTTGATTCCCAAGGCTTCGAGAACATCTGCAGAACCAGATTTAGAAGAAATCGAGCGGTTACCATGCTTGGCCATGTGAACACCGCCACCAGCCAAGACAAAGGCTGCAGTTGTGGAAATGTTAAAGCTGAAAGACTTGTCCCCACCTGTACCACAGTTGTCCATGGCATCATGAATCTCAGTTGGAATATGTTGGGCATGTCCTCTCATGACTTGGGCAATGGCTGTGCGTTCTTCAGGTGTTTCCCCCTTCATCTTAAGAGCCAAAAGGAGAGAAGCAATCTGCGCTTCAGTTACACGCCCAGTTACGATACGCTCAATGACATCCGTCATTTCCACACCTGATAAATTTTCAAATTTTGCTAGTTTTTCAATAATCTCTTTCATCCTAGTTTCCTCACTTTACAACCTTCTCGATAAAATTCCGAATAGAAGACAAGCCATCTGGCGTTCCAATGCTCTCTGGATGGTACTGGAAGCCATAAATTGGAAGTGTTTTGTGTTGAATCCCCATGATGGCTTGGTCATCAGTCGAACGAGCTGTCACTTCAAAGTTTTCTGGCATTTCTTCAATTAAAATACTGTGGTAACGCATGACCGCACGGCCATCCTCAATGCCTTGATACAAAACAGATGGCGCTTCAAAGCTGATATTGCTCTGTTTCCCATGCATGACTTTTGGAGCCAAACCTAACTTACCACCAAAGACTTCTGCAATGGCTTGGTGACCCAAACAAATCCCAAGAATCGGCTTCTTGCCAGCAAAATCACGAATCATGTCTTCCATCTTTCCAGCATCAACTGGCCAACCAGGACCAGGAGAAAAGACCAGACCATCTGCTTTTTCAGCTTCTTCATACAGCTTGGGATCATCATTTCTCAAGACCTGTACTTCTGCAAAATTCCCAATGTATTGGGCCAAGTTATAGGTAAAAGAATCATAGTTGTCAATCAATAAAATCATGGTCTTAGTTCTCCAATTCTAGTCATAGATTTTGCTTTGTTAATGGTTTCTTGGTATTCGTTTTGGGCGATGGAGTCGTAGACAATCCCTGCCCCAGCCTGCACATAAGCTGTTTGATTTTTGAGAATCATGGTTCGGATGGCAATGGCGAAATCCATATCACCCGTCGCAGACAAGTAGCCGATTGCTCCTGCGTATACGCCACGTTTTTCTGTTTCCAGTTCATAGATGCGTCTCATCGCTCGAATCTTTGGTGCTCCAGAAACGGTTCCAGCAGGAAGTGTTGATTTCAAGGCATCCATGGCAGTGAGTTCTGGAAGCAAACGCCCCTTGACCACACTGGTCAAATGCATAACATAACGGAAGAGCTCCACTTCCATATACTTAGTGACTTGGACACTGGCCGTTTCAGAGATGCGGCCAATATCATTACGACCCAAGTCTACTAACATTCGATGCTCTGCTGTTTCCTTCTCATCCGAAAGCAGGTCTGTCGCCAAAGCCTTGTCTTCTTCATCCGTAGCTCCTCTTGGTCGCGTACCTGCAATCGGATTGGTTGTCACGATGCCATTTTTGACAGAAACCAAACTTTCTGGACTGGCACCGATGATTTGATAATCCCCAAAATCATAGAAATAAAGGTAATTAGAAGGATTAGTCACGCGGAGATTTCTGTAGAAGTCAAATGGATTTCCAGTCACTTCTGCTGAGAAGCGTTGACTAAGTACACATTGGAACATATCCCCGTTACGAATCAAGTCACGAGCTGTTTCCACCATTTCCTCAAACTTCTGAGGAGCGATATGGGGTTTGAAGTCAAGTGGTGATAAATCCAAATCTTCAAATTCATTTGGAGCAGGAATGCGTAATTCCTCAAGCACTTGGTTTAAGGCTTTTTCCAAGTCTTCTTGACTACGCTCACTATAGAGAGCATCCTCGATGACATGGATTTTCTCCTTCT
>NZ_JAJNSA010000065.1:0-13566 GCF_027497875.1 Streptococcus sp. SM3
GTGTGGCAGCTCCTCGTTATGCTCCGAATCCAGCTTCTCCCCTACTCTTTGAGCAATTTTATGAACCCTATGTCATGCCAGGCCGCAAGATTAATCCCCACCGTGGATGGGAAATCTATGAGCAAGGCCTGTATGACATTGCCCAAAATATCAAGAAAAACTATGGCAATATCGAGTGGATTTTGACCGAAAATGGGATGGGGGTCGAAGGAGAGGAAAAATTCCGCAAGGATGGAGTGATCCAAGATGACTACCGGATTGACTTTGTCAAAGATCATCTTCGTGAGCTCCACCGGGCTATTCAAGATGGTGCCAATTGTAAAGGCTATTTGATCTGGACTTTTATTGACTGCTGGTCATGGCTCAATGGCTACAAGAACCGCTATGGTTTAGTTGAATTGGATCTTGAGAGTCAAAAACGTACCCTCAAAAAATCCGGTCATTGGTTCCGTGAGTTGAGCCAACAGAATGGATTTAAAGAATAGAAAAAACAGAGAGTGGGACAGAAATCGGAAATTCGTTAGAATTCGATTTCGTCGTCCCACCTCCGCACAGTTGAGTAGGACTGTAAAAGCTGATGAAATCAGCGTAGTAGAGCCCACTCAACCACTGCGTCTTGCTCGACAATCCAAAAACAATTAAGAGGCTAGGACTTTTATCCCAGCCTCTTTTCTTAACCCTTTCTTAACTAGACCAATTTTCTTATATTTCCTAGTTGACAAACTGGAAGAAGCATTGTATACTGACTCCGCTGGTTACTTTTTTGGTAAATTAGACTAGACCAATTTCAAAGTAACTGAGAAATCGACCATGGGTCGTTTGACTAAGTAAAGGGGAAAGTATAGCAAGGCTATATCGTAAAGACTATGTGCGGAATCGTTGGTGTTGTAGGAAATACAAATGCTACTGATATTTTGATTCAAGGACTTGAAAAGCTCGAATACCGAGGTTATGACTCTGCGGGTGTTTTTCTAGCTAGTGAAGGCAAGAGCCAATTGGTAAAGGCAGTTGGCCGCATTGCAGAATTGTCGTCTAAGGCAGAAGGTGTTGAAGGAACAGCTGGGATCGGACATACCCGCTGGGCAACTCACGGAAAACCAACTGAAGACAATGCCCACCCACACCGTTCAGAGACAGGTCGTTTTGTTTTGGTACACAATGGCGTCATTGAAAACTACCTTGAAATCAAGGAAGAATACCTAGCTGGTCATCATTTCAAGGGGCAAACAGATACAGAAATTGCAGCCCACTTGATCGGAAAATTTGCTGAAGAAGAGGGCTTGTCTACGCTTGAAGCCTTCAAAAAAGCTCTCCACATCATCCGAGGAGCCTATGCCTTTGCTTTGATGGACGCAGAAGATCCAAGCACCATCTATGTGGCAAAAAATAAATCACCACTCTTGATTGGTCTTGGGGATGGTTACAATATGGTCTGCTCAGATGCCATGGCCATGATTCGTGAGACCAACCAATATATGGAAATCCATGATAAAGAGTTGGTCATCGTCAAAGCAGATAGCGTTGAAGTCCAAGACTACGATGGAAATCGTCGTGAGCGCGCTAGCTACACGGCTGAACTCGATCTCTCTGATATCGGCAAGGGAACTTATCCATACTACATGCTCAAGGAAATCGACGAGCAACCAACTGTAATGCGTAAACTCATCCAAGCTTATACAGATGAGGCAGGTCAAGTAGTGGTAGAGCCAGCTATCATCAAAGCGGTTCAAGAAGCAGACCGTATCTACATTCTTGCAGCTGGAACTTCTTACCATGCTGGATTTGCTTCTAAGAAAATGCTAGAAGAATTGACAGATACCCCAGTAGAACTCGGTATTTCCTCTGAGTGGGGCTATGGAATGCCACTTCTTAGTAAGAAACCGCTCTTTATCTTTATCAGTCAATCTGGTGAAACAGCTGATAGTCGCCAGGTATTGGTCAAAGCAAATGAAATGGGCATTCCAAGCTTGACAGTAACCAATGTTCCAGGATCTACTCTTTCACGTGAAGCAGACATGACTATGTTGCTCCATGCGGGTCCTGAAATTGCGGTCGCTTCCACCAAGGCTTATACGGCTCAAATCGCAGCCCTTGCCTTTCTTGCCAAAGCTGTTGGAGAAGCCAATGGCAATGAAAAGGCCAAAGCCTTTGATTTGGTGCACGAATTGTCTATCGTTGCCCAATCGATCGAATCAACCCTTTCAGAAAAAGAAGTGATCGATGAAAAAGTCCGTGGCTTGTTGGAAACAACCCGCAATGCTTTCTATATCGGACGTGGCCAAGATTACTATGTTGCCATGGAAGCCAGTCTGAAATTAAAAGAAATTTCTTACATCCAATGTGAAGGCTTCGCTGCGGGTGAGTTAAAACACGGGACTATTGCTTTGATCGAAGACGGTACACCGGTCATTGCTCTCTTATCTGATCCAGTCCTAGCCAGCCACACACGTGGAAATATCCAAGAAGTGGCAGCACGTGGGGCTCATGTCTTAACCATTGCAGAAGAAAATGTTGCTAAAGAGACAGATGATTTGGTCTTGACAGCGGTTCACCCTTACCTCTCTCCAATTTCAATGGTGGTGCCAACCCAATTGATTGCTTACTTTGCAACCCTTCATCGTGGACTCGATGTCGACAAACCACGGAACCTTGCTAAGTCTGTAACAGTTGAATAAATTTGTCTATAGAAAAAATATCCTCGTTAGGTTTCTCCTAACGAGGATGTTTGCTTTATTTATCAAAACCTTGCAAGGCTTTGAGGCGTTCTTCTGTTTGTCCCTTGGCGTCTAGTTTTTTACCTTGGTAAACAGCAGATTCCCATGATCCGTACATTGGATTTGGGAAGATGATGAATTTTTCACCAAATTCTTTTTGCAATTCGTCCAATTTCTTGTCGCGATCAGCTTCAGATGTCTTAGAGAAGTCTGCAAAGTCCACTAGGTTGTCCCCAAAGAGCAAGACAAGATTGGTCTTTTCTTGCACAGCTTGGCGACGGCCTTCTTTTGATTTGACACCATCTTCTAAGAACATGAGGTGGTCACGTCCTTGAACCGGAATGCCTTCTTTTTCAAGATTCTTGATGGTGTCGTCTACTTGAGAGGTTGTACGGTCAGAAATGTAGTAGATTTGAACCCCGTTTTGATCCGCATATTGAAGAAAATCTTTGGCACCTGGCACCGCTTTTGCGGCTGCTTTTTTCACCCAAACATCCCAATCTTTAGGATTGAAGGCCGTACCATCTTTGACGTTTTGAACTTGGTAAGGGCTGTTGTCTAAAACAGTTTCGTCCAAATCCAAGACGATGGAATAAGGCTTATCAGAAGGAGTTTGGAGGATCTCTTTCAAACGGTCAGTAGCGACATTGTAGCCTTGTAAATACAAAGCCTTGGTTTCTGCTGCCTTTTGGTACCAGAGAACAGACATGGTATTTTCTTGTGAGCGCTGCTGATCATAGGTCATCGTCACCTGATTTTTAGTGCTACTTGCTTTTGTCTCTTGCGTTTTAGTGGTGTTGCTTCCACAACTCGTCAGTAAAATGACAGAAGCAAGAGCAGAAACGATGGTAAAGGTGGTTTTTGTTGTTTTCATAAACCGTACACTCCTTAAAATTATTCTACAAAATTATACTCCTTTCAATCTTGCCTGACAAGAAAGAGGAGAAGGTGATCCAGGGAATGGTAAAATGAATAGGAAGAAAGAAATGTTGATATGAAGGGCTTTTTCACCTCAATAGATGCCATTTTTCAGCTTAAAAGAAGGGGTATAGTTTTATATTATAACCGGATCAAGAAAAGATCAAAGAGGTCCTTTTTTTCTAAAATGTAAAAATAGAGAAAGATACTCGCAAGTCCCTATTTTCAAGGACTTGCGTTTTTTTGATACTTTTTTTAATAAAGAAATTTTAAGGCCTTGATAGGGAAAATATATTAGTCAGCTACTTTTCGAGGTGATATCATGGTTACAAATTCCAGAAGGAAAGCAGTTAGCCTTTCTATTGGAGAAATATTGAGGAGGATTCACAGTATGAGTAAAAAAGAATTGGTTCTTCGTGCCATTCGAGGCGAAACAGTAGAGCGAATCCCTGTAGGATTTTGGCTCCATTATGTGACCCAAGAAGAAAAAGAATTGGGTCTAGACAATCCGGCTGTAGTAGCAAAAAGTATTAAGGGACACCAACACTATGTTGAAGAAATTTCACCTGATTTTGTCAAGATCATGAGCGATGGCTTCTTCCGCTATCCGAGTGCTCTTTATTCGAGAGAGATCAAATCGATCCGAGAATTGAAGGATATTCAACCGATTGGAGAGCATCATCCTTGGATTGAAAAACAAATCGAAGTGGTCAAGGAGATTCGTTCCCATTTCCATGAAGAGATTGCTTCTTTCTACAATATCTTCTCGCCCATTTCTTATTTGAAACGCTGGTTCCGTACGGACCAATCCCGTGGAGACCAAGTGATTGCAGACTTTATCAAGGAGGATCCAGAAACCTTGTCCTATGTTCTTGACGTCATTGCAGGAGACATCGCTACTTTAAGTCGCCGCTTGATCCAAGAAGCAGGTATTGAAGGGATTTACTTCTCAACCCAGCAGGTCCAAGATGAGCGTGTGACAGATGAAGAATACCGCAAGATCATTGAACCGAGCAATATCGCTGTCCTAGCAGCAGCCAATGAAGCTGGAGGCATCAATATCCTTCATATCTGTGGTTTTGAAGGGGCCAGCAATGAAGTGGAGCTCTTCAAGGATTATCCAGCTCAAGTCATTAACTGGGCGACCCATCATGAAGGCCTTAGCCTAGCCGCAGGTCGTAAACTTTTCGGCGATCGTGCCGTTTTGGGTGGTTTTGTCAACGGCAAGAAAGGTTTGCTCTACCAAGGGGAACGAGAAGCTATTGAGCAAGAAACGCGTCGCTTGGTGGCTGAAGCTGGAAGCCGTGGTTTGATCCTTGGAGCAGACTGTACCGTGCCAGATGATTTCCAATTGGAACGCTTAGACTGGGTGCGTCAGGCGGCTGTATTGTAAGAAGAAAGGAGAGGGAGATGAAAAAGATCAATGTATGGTGTATCCTGGTAACCGTTTTGTTTTTGCTTCTAGGGCTCAGTAAAGTAGCTCTAGCAAGCAGTCAGGGGAAAGCAAAAAAAGATCCAGATATGGCAAGACTGGAGAAGATTCCAGCTCATAGTTTCTCCCTCATCCGCCCATCTGACCTAGCAGGAATTCTACTCCTTGAAGATCAGTGATAAAAAAAGATGAAGAGCTTGATAAAAAATATATATTAGTCAAACAATTATCGAAGTGATAAGATAACAAACAAGAAAAGAATAGAACGAGGTAAGAACATGTCATCAAAAAGAGAATTAGTGTTAAAAGCTTTTAAAGGAGAAGCGGTTGACCGTGTGCCAGTTGGATTTTGGCATCATTTCACAACAGAAGAAGAATGGTTGAAAGGATTTTCTAATCCGGAAATTATTGAAAAAAACCTCAATGGCCATAAAAACTTCCTTCACAAGGTCAAACCAGACTTTGTCAAACTCATGAGTGATGGTTACTTTGCTTATCCAAACCCAGCCATTCACAAGGGCATTGAAAATATCTCTGACTTAGCAGGGATTGAACCACTCGGAGCAGATCATCCATGGATCACAGAGCAAGTAGAGCTCGTTAAAAAAATCCGTGCCGGTTTTGAAGAAGACATTGTGGCTATCTACAATATCTTTGCTCCAGTGACCTACTTCAAATGGTTGGTCGGAGAAGTTTCAGGAGGAGATGACTTGATCGCCAACTTTATCGATCAAGATGCAGCAACTCTTAAAAAAGTATTGGATACAATTGGCCAAGATATTGCCAGTTTGAGCCAACGAATCATCAAAGAAGCAGGAGCAGACGGGATCTACCTCAGTGTTCAAAGTATCCAAGATGCGCGGGTTACACAAGAAGTTTATAAAAACATTATTGCACCGAGTGAACTCCATGTCTTAGAAGCAGCCAATGAAGCAGGTGGGGTAAATATCCTTCATATCTGTGGCTACGAAGGAGCTCGCAATGATATCCATCTCTTCACAGACTACCCAGCTCAAGTCATTAACTGGGCAGTTGGACCAGAAGGAATCAGCCTAGCAGAAGGACGCGAAATCTTCGGTGGACGCACGGTTCTTGGTGGTTTTGAAAATGGCAAAAATGGTCTTCTCTACACAGGAGACAAGGCTGCCATCCAAGCAGAAACCAAACGCATCATTGCAGAAACAGGAACCACAGGCTTGGTCATCGGTGCCGATTGTACGATTCCAAGTGACATTGATGAAGAACGAATCGAATGGGTTCGTGAAGCTGCAGCAGAATAAGGAAAATAGAAAGAGGGAGAACAGAGTATGAGTAAAAAAACATGGATTATCGGTGGGGTGGCAGTTCTTGCCATTGCAGGTGCAACCATTCTTGGACGGAGCTTGAACCATGCAAACGACAGCAAAGATTCAACAGGATCGAACAAGGTAACAACCTTGAAAGTAGCCCACACTCAAAACTATGTACCATATGATTTCGTTGATGAAAAAGGAGAATCAGATGGCTATGAAGTAGCCGTTCTCAAAGCCATTGACGAAAAACTACCAGACTACAAGTTTGAGTACACTGGAACAAGTGATGACGATCTCTTGATCGGTCTAGAATCTGGTAAATACGATATCGGAACCAAAGGAGCTTGGTATACCGAAGAACGTGCCAAGAAATTTATCATTCCAAAAGAACCAATCGGAGCAAGTATCATCGGATTTACCGTTCGGAAAGAAGATGCGAATAAATACAAGAATATCGATGACTTCGCTAAAGAAAAAGGAAAATTGGTTCCAATTTCACCACAAAATGCGCAGTGGAATGTTATTAAAGAATACAATGAAAAGCATAAGGACCAACAAATCGAATTAACAGCTGCCGAATCTTTCAAAGTCGCAGATGCCTATGCTTGGGTTCTTGAAGGACGTTACGATGCCTTCTTTGACATCAAACTTTCCTTTGAAAAAGCTGTCACAGATAAAGATGGTTCTTACCACCAATATGCGGACAAACTTAGCTGGTTTGCCTACAAAGGAATTCCAACTTACCCATTGATCCATAAGGATAAGAAAAACGAAAAATTTGCGGAAGAATACAGCAAGGCCATCAAAGAATTAGAAAAAGATGGCACACTTGCTAAATTGTCGAAAAAATATTTCGGTGAAGATGTCTTCAGTTATGTAGATAAAAAGAAATAAGATGGAACTGGGTGCGCATAGCCCCAGCTTCCTTATTTCTATACGGATACAGAAAGGAAAAGAAACATGGTCTCATACGACATTTCCAAGGTCTGGTCATTTCTTCCAACCTTGGTCCAAGCCCTACCAGCGACCCTAGCTTTGATGGTTTTAACGACGGTTCTCGGTTCTGCATTTGGCTTGGTTTTGACCTGGGCACAAGTATCAGAAGATAAGGTAGGAGCAAGTCTGGCAAAGGGTTATGTCTTTACCTTGCGTTGTACCCCTCCGATTGTCTTGCTCTTTTTGGTCTTTTATGGACTTCCCCAATTTTTGAACTGGTGGTTGGGCATTGACATTGACCACTGGTCCAAGTTTGTCTTTGTCCTTGTTGCCATGTTTCTTCTCTTTGCCGCGATGATCTCTGAGGTCTTCAAGGCAGCCTATTTGGCCATTCCAAAAGGTCAGATGGAAGCGGGCTTGAGTATCGGCTTGACGCCAGCTCAAACCATTTGGCGGATTGTCCTTCCCCAAGCCTTTCGCGTGGCTCTTCCAAATATGACGACTGCCATCTTGAACCTCATGCGTGATGCCGCTTTGGCTTATACCATTGGCTTTATCGATATCATGGGAGCAGGCAACAACTTGATCAGCCGCAATCTTGGGAATTATTCCCTCGAAACGTATACAGCTGTCGCAGTGATCTACTGGGGAATTGCCCTTGTGATCTCCTTCTCCGCTCAACTCCTTGAGAAACGACTCAGTGTAACAGAAAGGTAGCTTATGGATTTCAATTTTATTAGTAAAGCATTTCTAGCCACCTTGGGTGGTGTTCCAGTGACCCTTCTGATCATGGTTGTATCGATTCTTTTGAGTTTCTTTCCAGCCCTCTTTTTGGCACTCGGTCAGATCTATAAGGTCAAAGGTGTTCGCAGTTTCTCAGTGATTTACTTAGCCTTTATCCGCGCGACGCCTCCGATTCTCTTGATTCTCTTCTTTTATAGTCTCTTTCCCAGCCTCTTAAATAGCTTTTTTAAGAGTATTGGTAGTCACTTTAATGTCTTTGAGATCAATCCCATTTACTATGCCTTTATCATCTTTAGCTTGATGACAACGGGAAGTCTTGCTGAAATTCTACGGTCAGCCATTCTGACGGTGGATAAGGGCCAGCTAGAAGCAGCGCAAGCCATTGGTTTGACCAATCGCCAAGCCTATATCCGCATTGTTTTTCCACAAGCCTTGCGTTCAGCCCTTCCTAATTTGTGTAACTTAGTTATCAACTTGGTCAAAGGAACCTCCCTTGTCTTTGTCATGACCATCAAGGATATCACCGCCATTGCCAAGGTTGAAGCCTCTTATGGCTATCAATATTTTGAATCCTATCTAGTGATTTTTATTCTTTATATTGTCATTTGTGGGGTGATTCAGTGGGGATTCAATCTCTTAGAAAAACGTCTGACACTCGCATAGAAGAAGGAGAAATAAGAAGATGTTAGAAGTAGAACACGTATCGAAAAAATTTAAGGATCACCAGGTCCTGGTAGATGTTAATCTCAAGGTCAACCAAGGGGATGTCGTCGTTATTTTGGGTCCATCTGGATCAGGAAAAACAACCTTCCTTCGCTGCCTCAATCACTTGGAAAAGGCAGACACAGGCCACCTAACCCTAGGTGGAAAAGAATATGACCTCTCAAAACTTAGCAAAAAAGAGATTCTAGAAATCCGCCAAAAGACGGCCTTTGTTTTCCAGCATTACAATCTCTTTGCCAACAAAACAGCGCTTGAAAATATCTTAGAAGGCCTGGTTGTAGCTCGTAAGATTCCAAAAGAAGAAGCTATCCAACGGGCAGAATCAGCCCTTGAAAAAGTTGGTCTCCTCGCTTACAAGGATTACTATCCTTCTCAATTGTCAGGTGGTCAGCAGCAACGGATCGGAATCGCGCGTGCCATCGCAGTGAAACCAGACGTGATCTTGCTGGATGAGCCGACTTCAGCGTTAGACCCAGAGTTGGTCGGTGACGTCTTAGATGTCATGAAGCAATTGGCCCAAGAAGGAGTGACCATGGTTGTCGTAACCCATGAGATGGGCTTTGCGCGTGATGTAGCCAACCACGTTATCTTTATGGATGGCGGACACATCATCGAAGAAAATGAACCGCATGAATTCTTCAACAGTCCAAAGGAAGAGCGAACCAAACAATTCCTTTCACGGATTTTATCCGATGCCACTTATAGCGTCGAATATATGATTTAACAGGAGACACACCCAGTAAGGGTGTGTTTTTTAGAATCTGGAAAAAATTCTTAAAAATTGGGTCATTTTTTAAAAATCATTACGAATAATATAAGTGAGAGGGAACATATGACTGATAAAAAACAACGATTAATGCTACTATTCTTACTGACTTTGTTTCTAGGAGGCTGCAGTCTTTTTACAGATAAAGCTGCTGAGAGAAGGGAAATGATTCAGATTGCAGAAAGCACGAAAATGGAGCGAGCGATAAAACACTTGTTAATCAGTATCGATCCGAAAGCTTTCACTTCAGAAGGAGTCATTCACTCCTATACCCTGATAAAAGGTGAATTGGAATACAATCCAATGGGAGGGATGAATGTCTATCTCGTTATCAATGGCGATAAAAAGTTAACGATCGATACGACTGTTCAAATGGAAGATTCAGGACAGTTCGAAGCAGGTAGTTACGGTATTTCAGCAAAATTAAGTGATCTGTTAAGTGAAGCAGAAGAGGCTGGGAAATAAACTCATTCAGTGGAGTCGTTCATGGAAGCATCAAAGGAAAATATGAGAACTAAAATAAGATGGACGTTATGGTTATTGCTAACCACTTTGTGCCTAGGAGGATGTAGTCTTATTACTAGACGATCAGAGCAACGAAGAGAAATGCTAGAGATTGCAGAGAGTAAGCAATCAAAAAGAGTTCTCGAATATATATTGAGACAAGAAGACCCCTATGCCTTGACAGCAGAGGGAATTGTGAAGTCATATAAAATTAATACCCACCGGCTGAGATATCACCCTATGGGAGGATTGACGGTAGAAATGGTGATTAACGAGGATAAGAATTTAACCATTACGACAACTCTAACCCAGGAGGCTGATGGGCATCTGGAACAGAATGGAGTAGTCATTTCAGGGGAATTATCCAAGAAATTAGTAAATGCTAAATAAGGACTTGCTTGAAAATGAATAAAAGATACAGTGTGGCCGTAATCATAATTTTGTCAGGGCTACTTCTAGGAGGATGTAGTCTTATTACCGGACGATCTACAAAGAAACGAGAAATGATTCAAATCGCAGAGAGTAAGAAGATGAAAGTAGCGATTGAAAACATGTTAACAAAATTAGATTCGAAAGCTCTAACGCCAGAAGGAAAAATAAAATCATATAAAATTTCTAAAGATGATTTAGATTATAATCCGATGGGAGGGATATTAGTAAAAATAGTTATAAATAATGATGCAAAGTTAGTTTTGAGCACAACTATACAAGAGGATGCTACTACAAAGAAATATGAAGAGACCTATTTTGGGGAAACAGAGGAGTTAAGTGATTTATTAACTAGCAATCATTCAGGCAAACACCCCTAATATAGTTAAATAGAAACATTTATGGATCAAAACCAATATGTTACATCAATAGCTAGTGCTTGTAACGATTTGGCAACATTTTTTAACAAAAGTAACATTTCAGGTATGAATAGAATTTTGTATAATAAATTCTAAGAAACCTGAAGAAAGAATGGGAAGAAGATGAAAAAAAGTAAATTTATTGTGTTGATAATGGTAGTATTTAGCCTGAGCTTAGGAGGCTGTAGCTTTTTTAATGGACAATCTGCCAAGAAACAAGAAATGATTCAAATCGCAGAGAGTAAGAAGATGAAAGTGGCGATTGAAAAATATTTAAAAAAACTAGACCCGGAAGCACTGACTCCAAATGGAAAAATAAAGACTTATAGGATTTTAAAAGATAAATTAAAATATAATCCAATGGGAGGGCTGATTCTAGAGGTAGTCATTAACAATGATGATACATTAATAATCAATATGACAGTTCAAGAGGAAGATTCAGGGGAATATACCGTTGCAGCGTCTGGAATGCCAAAAAAGTTAACGAGACTAATAAGAGGAGAAAGTGATGGTCATTAATTCTAATTTTTCGGATCTTCAACATCAGAAAACATCCTTATTAGAATATCAACCGTTAGAAATGGGGCAAGATTATTCTATTAACGATGGAGATGATTATATTGGTAACTTAGCTCATATCTATGATAGTGTAAATGGTAATGAAGAACAGGTCTTCGTACTAACGGATAGTGGCAAGGGTGTTGAACAAGATCCAGTCCCCTATACTGCTTCTGATGAAGCGCGTGCCCAAATCCATGACGTGACTGTCTTGATGAAGGGATCTGAAACTGAAACAAGTACACAAAAATTACTCCATGATACATTTACGGATTGGGTAAAGACAGATTTGCCTGCTGCTTCTAACATTCTTGGTCCCAATGGAGCGGCGAACTATGCGACAGATTATGCGAAAAGATTCACTAGAGATAAGATTAAGGAGAATTTGAAAAAAAGGGATGAAACTGCCGATTATAATATTTCGGAGCTTATTAGTTATCCGTTTGGTTTACTCGATAAAAATGTTGGAAATAATGTAAAAAGCTTTGTCAAGAGTATTAGAAGTAATCCAATAACAAATGCTTATCGTGAGGCGAAAGCAAATCTATATGGTATGGGAACGGATATTCTAATTGATAGTCAAGCAAAGTTTCCAGTATTTATTGGGGCTACCATTTTAAAAGAGTACAACAAAGATAGAGGTACTTTCCCGCCTCCGCAATTTAAAGATGCTGCAGCTCATTTGAAAGAGGTGATCCGAAAATACCCCAATGCCAAGATTGATCTATACGGTCACTCTCTGGGTTCTATGAATATTCAGTATGCGCTTGCCTGTTTGACGGAAGAGGAAGCTTCTCATATTGGGACCGTACACCTATATAATGGCCCTAATGCCTATCCTATTTTAACACCCGAGCAAAAAGTGCGTATAGATTCGCTGAAGTACAAAATCTACAACCACATTGACCATAAAGATTTGGTTAGCTTGGGCTATCAGGATTCTGGAAGCAAGGAATCCAGTGGGATTGTCAAGCACCTCAAAACTAAGAATTTGATAAATACGGGCCTGCAGCACATGATGCATGGTTATATCTATGATAAGGACGGGAATTTGGTTCTTGAAAAGGGAACGGAAGCCATCACTCGGAAGGAAATCATTGAAGAGCGGATGAAGGTTTACTATCGCCTAAAGGATAAATTACAAAAAACAGGTGGTGGACTGAGCTCAAGTGAACGGATTTATCTTGACGCTTTGCAGGCGCGCTTGGCTTCTGATGAGCTGATTCGAGTAGTGGATGAAGGACTGGAGCAAGCTCAGAAATCTAAGGCACAACTGGATACAGATTTAGAAGCTTTGGAGAAAGTATTACAGACCGTTCCGAAAGGCTTCATTCTCAATCTTTCCGAAGTAGAAGAGGCCTATGCACAGGCTGGTGCAACAAGGCAAACAGTTGTCACTGAAGTAAGAGAAAGGTTCGACAACCGTTTGGCTGCATATCAGTCCTTATCGAATGAATTTCATGCTTTAAATGAGCAAGTGAATGCAGGAATTGAACTCTTAAAAGCAAAAGATCAAGAAATAGCAGGAGAAATGAACCAGTGGGAACAACTAGCTTATTAATTTCATCTACTCTTTCGAAAAAGGAAAAGAAACTAGATCACTTGGAAAGAGAGTTCCAAAAAGCGCGCTTGGAGCTAGATGAAAAGCGTTGCCTAGTGGAAAGAAAACAGCAGCTCTTCACCCAGATGCTGGAAGAAGAGTTTGCGATGGCAGCTTCATTCTTACAAGAGCAGGAGGTTGATGTCAGTTGTGGATGGGAGTCCCTCCATCGCTGTATCGAAGAGTATGATCTCGAAGCTAGAGAAGCTGCACAAGTAGCCTTAAAACAGATCGAAATCGAGGAAGAGAATTTATGGCAATCCTACCGGAAAGATAGACGCCAACTGGAAGAGAAGTTTGCACAAGATAAAGTTTCATAGTTTTCATAGTATAGAAGAGGAGGAAGTATGGGTGATAGTCCAGTCAAAGATTTCTTTGATTTAGATATGAAAGATAAGATGAGGATCATCGAAAGCCGAAAGAAACTTGAAAAAGATTTAATCCGTGTTGTCTATGCGCCCGTTTTATTGACCTGCAAGGCAGGAGTTGAGAAGCGTTACAATGATGGATTGACTGCGATTACAACAGTAG
>NZ_JAJNSA010000066.1:0-13544 GCF_027497875.1 Streptococcus sp. SM3
ATTCCTTTTACAAAAGAACTGCTTGAGGCCAAGCGTCTGGAATTTGGTTTTCAGGATCCCTTCTGGGTGCAGTATGGACGGTGGCTATTCGGAGTTTTCCATGGAAATCTGGGAATGACCTACCACTCCGGATCGTCCGTCGCAAAAGAATTGGCCTTTTATTTTCCTAATACATTAGTGCTAGCAGGCTCTACCCTCTTCTTGACCCTCTTGATCTCGATTCCGCTTAGTTTTATGGCAGTCTTTTATAAGAAGAGCCCGCTTTCTAAGGTCATCTCGTTTGCTACGGCTCTCGCCAATACCATTCCCAATTTCGTTCTAGGGATTGGCCTGATGCTGGTGTTTTCACTATATTTGCATCTGTTTCCAATCCAATCAACGGTGAATCTACAAGGAGCAGTACTGCCTTCTTTGACCTTGGCCTTGACCATGTCGAGCCGTTACATCCCGCAGCTACAAGAAGGCTTAACAGAGATCCTTGAGTCAGATGCGGTGTTGGGGGCTATGGGGCGCGGTTTGAGATGGGGGCAGATCCTCAGGACAACCATTTTTCCACAATTATTTCCGTTGCTCTTGACCTTGATCACCCTATCTTTAACCTCTTTATTAGGAGGTGTGGTCGTGATCGAGTATCTCTTTTCTTGGCCAGGAATTGGGAAAATGTTGATCACAGCTGTTCACAACCGGGATTTTCCTTTGATCCAGGGATCGGTTCTGGTCATTACAGCTGGTGTTCTTCTAGTCAATACCTTTGCTGAATTTATCCAGCTCGTCATCAATCCAAAACGCTATCGCAAGGAGGGAGCCAACCATGTCATCTGATCAGATCAAACGGAACATTCGGTGGGTATCCATTGGCTTGCTTGCCTTTCTAGTCTTTCTGGCCTTTGCGCAGTGGTTGGGAGCTGACCGCGCTAACCAGGTCAATTTGGGTCATGTTTTGGCAAGCCCCTCTCATCAAGCTATCTTTGGGAGAGATGAGTTGGGCCGTGATCTCTTGGTCCGAGTGTTTGTCGGAGGGGCCCATACCCTCTTTCCATCCCTTCTCGCTCTCTTTTTGGTCGTCCTTTTTGGTTGCTTAATGGGAGTATTAAGTGTCAAGTTTGGTGGGATCGTGGATCGCTTGGTTCAAGTAGTCATTACGCTTTTTCAAGCCTTTCCTCCCATTATCTTTGTGATTGGGATCGTTGGTTTTTTAGGTCTTGGAATAGAGCAGACATTACTGGCTATCTGTTTGACCAGCTGGACAAAGTATGCCTACCTAGTGCGCTCACTTCTCCTCGATATCAAAGAAGAACCGTATTTCCGCTATGCAGATATGTTTGGCAATACCTTCTGGAGTAAGATCAAACTTTACTATCTCCCTAGCGTCTTTCCCCAAGTTGTAACAACCATGGTGTATGACCTGAATACCATTGTTATGGAAATTGCAGGGATGAGTTTTATCGGTTTGGGTGCCCAGATGCCCGATGCAGAGTGGGGCGCGATGATCAATACTGGCAGAAGCTATTTGCAGACAGCGCCATGGATCGTGGCCTTTCCTAGCCTTTTTCTCATCCTCTTTATTGGAGGCGTAATGGTGTTAGGAAGACTCCTCAAACAGTACTTTGCCATCCAACAAGAATACAAATAAAAAGCTAATCCAAACAGGAATCAGCTTTTAGATTGAAGACAAAATCTTCTTAGAAACTTTCCTTAGGTGAATACGGACGTCAGCGAACTTCGAAGAAGTTCCATGACTAATAATTGAGCCTAAGGTCTCAATTATTCCGAGTGCTAGAAACAATAGTGTTTCTAGCACTTTTCTCACGGCGGAAAGTTTCAGTAGATGATTGAATGACTCTAACGAATAAAATTATTTTATTTTTGTAGAATTTATTAGTTTTGTATAAAAGAACATTAAAGCTGATCCAAACAGGAATCAGCTTCTTTTTGTGATATAAAGGGCAAACATCGGTGTAGCTGCGTAGTTGAGTTCTTCTTCTCGGCTCCAAATTTTTGGTCCAAATTCGGTGTCAACTGTTGCTTCGACCTCTTCAAATTGATTCAAAAACTCCAGATCCCATCCAGGACGAAGGCGCTTGGTTAGTGGCAATTGGCGGGCGATTTCTTCAATCAAGGCCTCATCGACCCCTTCGCCGTGCCAGTAATCTTCTAACTGTTCGCTGGAAACGATCTTGAGATTGTTCTCAAATTGTGAACGAATAGCAGGATCATTGAGATAAGAGTACCAGTTAGCATCATAAATGAGGAGTTGTCCGCCAGGTTTGAGAGTCCGTAGCCAGGATTCATAAGCTTTCTCAGGCTCTTCTAAATTCCATGTAACATTGCGCATCAGAATGATGTCAAAGGATTCTGGTTCAAAGTCCAACTCCTGGGCATTCATTTGTAGATAGCGCACGGTGTCTGGTGTTTCTCCGCCATACTTGAGGAGATTCTCCTGCGCAATCTCTAGCATATTTGCAGAAGCGTCAATTGCAGTGACCTTGGTATAGCCCATTTGTTTTAAGACAATCGGGAAAAATCCAGGTCCTGTACCGATATCTAAGATGGAAATCGTTCGCTCTTTTGGTAGCCAACGGATGAGTTCATACTTCCATTTTTCAATCTGAACACTTTCGATTTCTTTTTTATTTTTCTGGGAATAGCCCTGATAGCGTTTATCCCAGTACTGTTGGATAGTCTTATATAACACGGTAACCTCTTTTTCTATTTCGTGAAATTTCTTGTAACATTATACTATAGATCGAATCCAAGATCAAAGAAGAATCAGAGCTTCCCCAGCTCAAAGCTTTTCCAAGCGTCTAAAAAATGGTATAATGAACTGTAAATTTCAGAAGTTGGAAGGAATGTAATTGCTATGATGAATATGCAAAACTTAATTTAAGATTCTTTAGGTCTTGATATCATTAGAAATCTTGATTTTAAAGGCTTTAGAGTTCAAAAAAATTAACGATATTCAATAATATTACATTATATTGGACAGTAAATGGACAGTGACAGAGTGTTTGAAGGAGAGAAAAAGAGGCTTAAATGCCTCTTTTTATATGTTTGTGGACTAGAAGTAGATAGAATAGCTCTAAAAAATTTTTTGGTTATAAATTTCGCTTTTTATAATTCATAAAGATTATTAGCCATCTTTCCGAAAAAACAGATATTTTTCGGAAAGTTATTGAAAAAATCTACCTTAATGTTATGCAAAAAGGAAAAGATAAGATTGAAAAAGCTATGCTAGATTTAGCCGAAATAATCACTTGAGTATCTTAATCAGTTAAAATTTAGTTATTTTACTGAAAATAAAAGAAATCCTTGAAATCATCAACTTTTTTGTATATAATCAATATGACACTATATATGGTGTCGCTATGAATGAGGTATATCATGGGCAAGGAAAAAGAGTTGCAAAAAATAAAAAATGACCCCAAATCTGTTACCCCTGAACGCTTAGAATCTCTGTGTAAAAAATATGGTTTTATGTGGAAGCAAGGAACCAATCATTCAATAACCTCTCATGCTCTATTGGAGGAGAGTTATCCAATACCACGACATAAGCCAATAAAGCCGGTTTATGTGAAGAATGTTATAAAAATGATTGAGAAAGTGATAGAATTGGAGGAGGGTTTAGATGATGAAAGATAAAGAATACTATCTTGGATTGAACTATCCGATTTTAATTGGACAAATTTTTGACGAGGATGAAGTATTATTTACTGCCTCTATTAAAGAGTTACCAGGACTAATCGTTTATGGTGAATCTTTAGAAGAAGTTTATGATGAGATTGAATTAGCTAAAGCAGATTGGATTGAGGCTAATCTTGAGTGGGGGAGACAAATTAAAGAACCCCTTGAGAACTCTCTGGAAGAGTATAGTGGAAAAATAACGCTAAGATTACCTAAAACATTACATAGAGATGTTAAAGAACGATCTGAGATTGAAGGAGTTAGTTTAAATCAAACTATAGTACAATTGATTAATGATGGGTTATTCAAACAAACTCAAAATGTTGTTGAACAGTTAGCAGAGCAATTTGAGCATATGACTAAAAAATTTAGTCAAACCATTGCAGAAAAGGTTTCTGCACCAGAGCAACATATTCATCAAACAATCATTGTAAAAAATCAATCTGAAAAAATACAACCATATAAAGAGCAGAATATTACTAATAATAGACTACAAGATAATAAAGTAATTTCATGGTCTATTGGAGGTTAAAATGAAGTCAAAAAATATAGAGATAAGAAGAATAACATTTAGCAAATTCGAATTTAATATTCATAATACAGGAGAAGTTGAAGAAGATGGAAGAGCTTCAATTAATCTGAATCTTCCTGACAGAGAGGAAGGACAAGAGAATCAACTTATACTGATAAAGATGGAAATTTCTTATCCAGATAGTCAGTATCGAGTTGTTGCTGATATTGATGCTATATATTCAGTCTTAGCTTCAGATTTACCAGAAGATATTTCGCAGGATAGTGAATTTCAACAAGCACTTATTACACCAATGATAGAAAAGTTTAGGCTATATATTGGTATGTTTTCTGAAGGAGCATATGGAGCGATTCTGATACCAAATTTAAACTTTAATCAAGACTAGAAGTTATCCGTTTTAAATATTCATATATTCTTATGGAATATTTAATCAGTTAAAATTCAGTTATTGAGCTATAAACAAAACAAAAAATCCTATGAGACTTTGATTTCATAGGATTTTCATTATCTCAATTATTTAACTTCTGTAACAATAAAGATATTCAATACAATAGTTGTATGTATTAAATTAGTATTTAATCGTTCATCTCATAACTTGTATGACTGTTGCACAACTTATTTTACACTACCTGACTTTACGAATGATATAAAAAAGACCTTTAAAATAATTGATTTTAAAAAGATAGTTTTCGTTAGGTTAATTTATTTGCACGTCAAACACTATAAAAAGAGAGTGGGCCAGAAATCGGTAATTCGTTAGAATTTGATTTTGTCATCCCACCTCCGCACAGTTGAGTAGGTTTGTAAAAGCTAATGAAATCAGCGTAGTAGAGCCTACTCAACCACTGCGTCTTGCTCGACAATCCAAAGACAATTGAGAGGCTAGGACTTTTGTCCCAGCCTCTTTTTATAAGAGAGTGAAATTATCCAACTCCTATAACTATGATTCCTCCAAATATTACTAAAGATAAGTAAAAAAATAATTTTTTATTCATAATAGCAACCTCTTTTCTTTTTCTCCTATGATATAATGTTATTCAAGATATTGTAATAAATTCCCTTATACACAATTTAAGAGGTACTTTAAATGAAATACGGAAAAATTTTTAAAAAATTTAGAGAATCAAGAGGACTGTCACTAAAAGATGTTTCTAAATGTGGAGTATCAAGTTCTCACCTGTCAAGGTTTGAGCATGAAGAAGCTGACTTAACTATTACAAAATTCATTTTAGCACTTGAAGCAATTAATATGCCAATTGAAGAATTTATATACGCGGCGCGCGATTTTCATAGAGATGACTTTAATGAATTGTTAGAGAAAATTCGTTTATTAGTAGCAAAGCGAGATATCGTTGGTATGGAAAATTTACTGATTAGTTTGTTGGAAAAAAAAGAGAAGAAAGACCCTTTTTATGAGCTAAATACGATTTTGGTTAAGATTCGTTTACAGGACTTATCAGGAAAGATCTATGTGACAGATCAAGATATTAGTTTTGTCAGTGAGTACTTATTTTCTGTAGAATACTGGGGGTGTTATGAATTGTTGTTGTTTATGAATACATTAGATGTTTTAAATCATGAAACTATGATGGTTTTATCAAAAGAAATGTGCCATCGCTCTGAATTTTATAGAGATATTCCAAATAATCGTCGTTTACTATCGACCATGTTGTTAAATGCCTATATAACATGTATTGAACGAAACGAGCTAATAGATGCTCTTTATTTTGAAAAACAACTAAAATTTTGTAACTTCTCAGAAACTGAAATTTATGAAAAACTAGTGTTTCATTATGCGAAAAATTTGTACGATTTAAAGAAAACTCATAATCAATATGCTTTAATTGAGATGAGAAAATGTATCGCAGCAATGAAATTAGTAAATAGTCAACAGTTAGCATGTACGTTTGAACATCATTTAGAACAAGTGTTGAACGATTTAGAATAAATTGTGTAAAAGGGAATTTTTTATAGCGCTCCTAAAATGGTAATATGATATCTATATAAAACATAGGAGGTGAAAATAATGGAAGAACTACAAGTTATTGACCTTGAAGAGCTTTTAGAGTTTGATCAAGGTTATGTTGTTAATAATAACTGTGGACCAAGTCATTCTTGTGGTGGCGGTCGATAGTTTCTTCCGAGGTGGGGAAAAATTTCCCCATCTCTGTTTTCATTAATGAGGATTGCTATGATAAAAAAAATTGATACTGATTTTGGTACATATTATTTTGATTCCATTTCTTTTACTTTGTCTTCTTCACCTGAATATAAAAATACGTCGAATACTTTGGATAATCTTGATGATGGAATCTTGAAGAAAGTTGTAATAAATATTTCAAATAGCTGTAATCTATCGTGTTCGTACTGTTATGCTGATGGTGGAAACTATGGCATGAACAATCGAGTAATGGATTTTGATACTGCTGATAAGATAATTCAGGAAATTGTAAGTAAGGGAATAAAACAAATTAATCGATTAATACTTTTTGGAGGAGAGCCTTTTTTAAATATTGAGTTGTTTGTATATTTTATTGAGAAATTATCTAAATTTTTAAATATATTAAAAGTTGAGACTGTAACTAATGGTACTGTTTTGAATCATCGAGTAAAGCATATGTTAAATAAATTTCATCCATTTTTAACAATTAGTTTAGATGGACCAGAGGTTGTTCATGATAGGTTAAGGGGAAAAGGAAGTCATAGAAAGACTCTGAGATTCATTAAGTATTTAAAAAGTATTGATTATGATAATTTCGAAATTGCATCAACGTATACTCGTATTCATCAAAAAAATGGTATTAGTAGAGAAGCTATTTTCAAATATTTTACTGAGATGGATGTTCATTTTAATGTTAATGATGTCTTCAGTAAAAATAAAGTACTTATTTTTAAAGAAATGGAAAAAAGTTTATCTGAAAGAAAAACTTTTATAGATACTTCTATTCAGAATGTAATTGATTGTAATGAGAAAGCATTTATTAGCCCAATCTTATACGATGTTTTAATATCTATGATTTACAAGAGTACAAACCATACTTTCTGCGATGATATTGATCCTTCCAATACAATTACTTTTGACGTAGATGGAAGTAAGAAGTTGTGCTTTAGATTCTGGGGGAGTCATAATAGTCCAAATGTTGAAACATTTAATAATAAGGATAATTTTTCTAAGTGTAAAGATTGCTGGTGTAGAGGTATGTGTATAGAATGTGTTGCCAATGTAATTGATGGTTATTCCACTGTCATTAACGAGAATGGAGAATTCATAGAATGCCACAAGCCAGAACTTATGGAATATTGCATACAACAAATTATATACCTTTCTAGAGATAAAGAGCGACTATCTAAGTTGGTAAATAACTTCAGGAGGTTTATACGTTATGCTTAGATCTTATGTAACCAAGAAGCACTTATTCTTCTATTTTGTGGCGATTATGATTACTTGGCTGGAGGCTATCATTACACCAGCTTTGATTCAGTATATTGTCTCCAGTTTTACCAATCACCAGTTGCATTTGCTATGGCAGGTCTTGTTTTGGGGGATTGTTGGAAATTTGATTCTCTTGCTAGGTTTGGCAGGGAAACGTTATTACTATGCACGAGTGCTGACAGACTTCAAGTCGGGTATTAAGAAGGCTATCTTTCAGACTTTTCTATATAGCCGTCGGATAGCGGATGAAGAAGTTTTGTCAGACTTGGAAAATGATGTAAAACAGCTAGAAGATAATTATATTGAGCCGACTGTTATTATCATTTCTTCTTTGGGATTTACAACCGTCTCTATCTGTTATGCTCTTTGGACTAATTTTTATCTTGGCTTGCTATTTGTCATTTTTTATTCGATACCTGTTCTTTGTAGTGGAATTGGCTCTAAACGTTTGGATGAAATTACGAAGGAGAAATCCCTGGCGAACCAAGCTTATGTCTCTCAAGCAACCAATATGATCGCAGGTGCTCGTTCCATACGGTATTATCGGGGACAAAGTTTGTTTTACAAACTGTTCTCCAAAGATTTGGATAAGGCTCTAAAGGAAGAAATCGCCTATGAGAAGCAACGGACCATAAATAGTCTCTTTATCAATGGAATTGATGCTTTTTGCTCTGTTGCGCCTATTGTCATTGGTGGTTTTATGACCTATTATAACTACCTATCTGCAGCCGGCTTTGTAGGGATTTATCTAGTATCGTATAATATTGGCTATCAATTTCAGGAGTTGTCTTATTTTATCAATACTAGAAAATCAGCTAAGTCTCTCTGTGATAAATATCAAAAATTGCTGGGAGTGGGCTTTGAAATGCCTTCTGTTCTCGAAGGTTCTGTCTTTCCTATCCAGTTAAAGCAAGTCAGTGTAGTGCGTGATGGTCAAGAAATTCTAGCCCCTTGTGACCTAACTATTGAGGAAGGCGAAAAGATTGCCATTATCGGAGAAAGTGGGTCTGGGAAAACCACCTTACTGAACCTAATTTATGGTGAAATTAAGACCAGTCATGGTCGGATTCGCTACCATGGGCAAGAGTTAACCTCGGATGAACTCTATCAGGCAGGAGCCTATATTCTCCAGTCTACTCATATCTTTGATGGTTTGAGCCTAGAGGAAAATATTGCTCTGGGACAAGAATTGGATTCCGTAAAGATGGATGAAATCCTGCGACAAACTGGTTTGAAAGCTCTTCAAAGCAAAACCCCTAGTAACCAGACTCTGTCAGGCGGTGAGAAGCAGCGGTTAGAAATTGCACGTGCTCTCTATCACAACCGCCAATTTATCCTAGCTGATGAAGTCAAAGCCAATCTGGACCTAAAAAATCAAGAGAAAATCAGTCAACTTCTCTTCTCGCTCCCTCAAGCACTCGTAGAAGTGATTCATCACTATAGTGAAGAGGACTTGAAGCGCTATGATAAGGTGATAAAACTGGAGAAATAGGTGGAAGTATAGGTTTCAGAAAGGAGTGGCAAGTTCTCTCTTTTTTGTAGGTTGGATAATAAAAACTCTGTCTAAAAATATCAGTACAATAACGTCAAACTAGGGATGTAGCTAGTGAAAGTCCTACAGTAAGGAGTTGAAATATGATTTTACAAGCTATGTATTTTGAGCATAATTTTTTAAAAACGTTGTGTTTACAGAAGTGAAGTAGGGGTTCAATACGAATCAATACAGAAGAAAAACGCTGATTTCAAGCGTTTTTTCTTTTTGCCAAATGCGATATATTGCACTGTATTTCAATTCAAACTCTACCTTTTTCTCTACCTTTTTTCTTAAGACCTGGTTTGGAAAGTATGGGTTTCAGTTGGACTAAAAACAGGGGAATATTTTTAGTTCTGTAAGTATTAATCTATACGCTTACATATATCTTTTGGTCTCTATCCTTTAGGTGAAAATACCGATTTTATGGTATAATAAGGATAACTCTATATAAGGAGGTGTGCCATGACTCTTGATGTAAATAAAGAAGAATTAACAATTTTAGGGATTCCCTTTGATAACTTTTCGGATTTTGATACTGTCTGGTATGCTATTGGGTCATCAATGATTGAAAATTATGAACCTACTGTTCAAGATGTGATTGACTTAAAAACTTATGTTATCAACAGACGAAAGGAATTGAATATTGGTTAAAAATCAATACGAAGGCTATGAGTACATTGACCCCAATCACCAATATACCTATCCAAATTCCACAGTCTTAATCAATAAACAAAATGTTACAAATATTGAAGAAGCCTACCGAAATGAACACTTATTCGTTACTAAAAGACTTGCAGATTTGCGCTTGAAAGCCATTAAAGTCTATTCCATGGGTAATATTTTAGCCATTCATAACTATTTGTTTCAAGATGTTTATGCTTGGTCAGGACAATATCGCAAGGTGAATATCTCTAAAAGTGGTAATCCTTTTATGTCGATACAGTCGTTTAATGCTGCTGAAACTTATATAAATCATCTCATTCATTCCTATCATCAAACTGCCAACTCAAAAGATGAAATCATTAAACATTTAGCAAAAATTCTTGATAATCTTAATTATTTCCATCCCTTTCGAGAAGGAAATGGACGAACTCAACGAGAAGTTATTCGTTCCTTAGCACTATCAAAAGGATATTCTGCACAAATACGAGTGGAACAAGATGATGAAGTTTACAACCTTTATATGGACGGAACTGTCTATGGAGACTTAGGGAAGCTAGAAGAATTATTTGGTAAAATATTAAAAGAAATATAGATTGTAATACTTGATAATTACAAAAGTGAAGTGATTAGATATATTAAAAGCCTATGAAATCAGCATTTCAAAGGCTTTTTTCTTTTAATTTTAGCAAAATAACTGAATTTTAACTGATTATATCACTTTAGGAGTGCAATAACAGATATAATGGTAGCAATGATGGAGACTATCGTAGCAACGATAGAACTTATGGTATTTGTCTTTGTGTAATTTATCTCAGTAAGCATATTCAAATAGGAATAATTTTCTTTAATTACATTTCGATAATATGACAAATTTTTATGAAATAAATTTTCTAGCTGAACTTCGTCATTTGATACAAATATAGTCCAAGAATCTTCAAAGTCTTTTTTAAAATTAGAAATATCTATTCTGTTTTCTGACTCCGATAGGCTCTGTATCTTTTTCAAAAGGTTTAAAAAATTCTTATTAAACATTATGTTCTTTCTTCCTGATACATATTTCGAAAAATCTCTTTCAAAAATGTGAAGCTCTCGCTCTCCAAATAATAAGTAATAGAGCTCGTTCCCATATTGTGATATAGACCCTAAAATACTAAATCTAGGAATGAAATTACTTCCTGAGTAAAGAACATAATCACTATCATTAAAACTATTTGAAATATAGTAATTGCCTTTTTTATTATATAGACTATAACTAATATCCCCGAAGTATATTTTATCTATATCAACTTTGTCTTTTCGAAAAGCAACTGTTAGATTAATTAATTTGTTCATTTTCCCATTTTCGCTATATAAAAACGTAGTTATGTAATGTTGACATATCAAAGAAGGAAGTTCATTTGTCATCTGATCAATAGCTAGATAATTAAGCTTATCGTCCTCATCATCCAGAATATACCAATTAATGTAATCTTTTTTACTCAAGTTTTTGATATTATCAGAAATAAATAATTGAAGATTAGACTCTGTCAATACTTGTTTGAAATGAAATCTATATTGAAAAATAGCATAATAATTATTTACCGTCGCCCAACTTATTTCAATACTGCTGAAAAATTTATCTCCAATTATCTCAATTTCAGCAAAAATTCCGACTCCATGCCTTAAATATTCTAAATGGACATAGTCGTATTTTTTAAATATAGTAGGTTTTTTATAATAATTTTTCACTTTAAATTTCGACTTTGGCAACGAATATAAACGCTTCGTTAATTTATTAACACCCTCATTTGAAAGTGTATCTAAAATAATAAACTCTCCAATTGAGAATTCATCAAAATAGTCTGTCCGTGTCCTCCATTCGGGACGTTCTTCTTCAATGTACTTTTTATGAAATTCTAATCCTTCCTGCTCATGTCTTTGATAATAAGATTGATATTCTTCTGTTGCAACTATTTTTAAATAATAATCAAAAAACTTCTTAGCTTGTCTATTTATCATACCTACACCTAATTGATACTTTATATCACTATCATATCATTTTTTTAATGAAACTGAATCAATAACCACAACTATTACTCATTTTATGATTTTAGCTAAATCTATCATGGCTTGTTCAATTTTATGTTTTCTTTTTTGCATGACATGAAGATAGATTTTTTTAGTGCCAGTTTTAAATAGTCAATAGCGTCTTCTTCGATCTGTTTAGATGATTTAGACATAATTAACCTCTTAATAAGTTGTTCTATACTAAGTATTATATCAATTTATGTGATAATTTTTCCAAATTATCCTTGCCATCCTAATATCATTCCTAAGAAAATCAAAGATTTATGACTAAATGGATAGATGATTACGAATATAAGGTTAGGGGATTAGAGAATTTTATCAATATACTTGATAACACAAGAAATCAAAATGTTACCAAATTAGAACGGGAAACAAAATCAGTATAGTTATTTGAAATACCATGGAAAAATTATAAGGCTGATAGTATTAATTTCACTATCAGCCTTACAGGTTATTTAACGTTTCAGAAAAACTATAATGTCAAGATTAACTAAACAGTATCTAATTCTTTCAAATAATTCTCTATCTTCATCAACATTAAAGGATTGTTATAAATCTTACATAACTCTCTTGCTTCTATATAATAATTTTTGACTTGTTCTTTGTCTAGAAACTTGGCTCCAGCATTTCCTACAAGAATAAGTAGGGGAGCCAGTTGGTAGCTTGTCTGTCTTTGTTTACAGAGTTCAATCGTCTCAAGAGCTTCTTGGATGGCTTCGTTATATTTTTCCTTTGACACTAGGTAGTGAGCGTAGTTGTAACGAACTCTGATGTAGCCAAATAAAAACTCTTGATGCTCAAAATTTTTTGTCTGATATAACTCCATTAAATGAAAGTAGTTTGCCTCATATTCTTGTTCACGACCCACTAAGGAATAGAAATTAGATAGAGTATTCAATGCCTTTAAATAAATCAGAGTATTTGAGGAGACTTTTAATAATATATTTTCCAATGAAGAAATAGCCTCACACTTACTGTCATATTGATAGAAGTCAATAATAGCTTTAATCCATTCAAGGTAAGTTCGATCTTCTAGTGTTAGAAAAGTACTTCGTTCAATCTCTATTCTATAAATATATTCCAAATCTTCATAATTTCTGTCATCTAATAGTCGAGCAGATAATTGCTTGAAATTAGAGAGGTTAGATTTAATTTCAATTTGTTCATTAAAAAAATAATCTAATGGTACTTCAAGTCGTTGTGAGAGTTTGAACAAAAGGTCTGCGGAGGGAATAAAATGCCCTCTCTCAATTTTACTAATCTGGCTTTGTTCACAAATTCCTTCTGCAAGAGTTTGTTGGGAGAGTCTCAACTCTTTTCTTTTCAATCTGAATTTCTCTGCGAGTGTATTCATTAAAGATAATAAACCTTCCTATTTGCTTAATTTCATTATAAAATTTTTAGTTCAAAATAGCAAGTTAAAAGAATAAATAATTCTTTGTGGTAATAATAAAAAAAAAAAGTTCAAAAAGCAATAAAAATAATTGACTGAATAATATATGTATGTTAGAATAAAAACAAGGAAAAAGAAAGGGGTTTCATTGCATGAGAAAAAAACGTGGAATTAAAAAATTAGTTACATTTGCATTACTAGGTGTTTTTATGTTTAGTAATACAATTCCTTACCAACAGTT
>NZ_JAJNSA010000067.1:0-13460 GCF_027497875.1 Streptococcus sp. SM3
CAGCGGACTTGACTAAGTCAGCAGTAGACGCAACGAAACCAAACGCAGGCAACGACATCGTAAAACCAGCAGATAAAACTGTAGTAGCGAACCCAGAACAATTAACTGATGCTGAGAAGAAAGCAATCGAAGATAAAGTTAAAGCCGTCAATCCAGAAGCTACAGTAGTAGTTGACGACAAAGGAAATGCGACAGTAACGACACCAGAAGGAAAAACAGCGGTAATTCCAGCGACAGATTTGACTAAGTCAGCAACAGACGCAACGAAACCAAACGCAGGCAACGATATCGTAAAACCAGCAGACAAGACAGTTGTAGCGAACCCAGAACAATTAACTGATGCTGAGAAGAAAGCAATCGAAGATAAGGTCAAAGCTGTCAATCCAGGAGCAACTGTAGCAGTAGACGACAAAGGAAACGCAACAGTCACAACACCAGAAGGTAAGACAGCCGTTATCCCAGCAGCGGACTTGACTAAGTCAGCAGCAGACGCAGCGAAACCAAACGCAGGCAACGACATCGTAAAACCAGCAGACAAAACGGTTGTAGCAAATCCAGATGCTCTAACTCCAGAAGAGAAGAAAGCAATCGAAGACAAAGTTAAAGCAGTAAACCCAGGAGCAACTGTAGCAGTAGACGATAAAGGAAATGCGACAGTCACAACACCAGAAGGTAAGACAGCAGTAATTCCAGCAGCAGACTTGACGAAAGATCCAGCAGCTGCAACTAAACCAAATGCAGGTAACGACATCGTAAAACCAGCAGATAAGACTGTAGTAGCAAATCCAGAAAAACTTACAGATGCTGAGAAGAAAGCGATCAAAGATAAAGTTAAAGCTGTAAATCCAGATGCAACAGTAGTTGTAGATGACAAAGGAAATGCGACAGTTACAACCCCAGAAGGTAAGACAGCAGTAATTCCAGCAGCGGACTTGACGAAAGATTCAGCAGCTGCAACTAAACCAAATGCAGGTAACGACATCGTAAAACCAGCTTCTAAGACAAAAGTTGCAAATCCAGACTCATTAACAAAAGATGAGAAAGATGCAATTGCAACTAAAGTTAAAGCAGTAAACCCAGGAGTAACTGTAGTAGTAGACGATAAAGGAAACGCAACAGTCACACTTCCAAACGGAAATACAGCAGTTATCCCAGCATCAGATTTAACAAAATCTGAAAAAGATGTGAACGATGGAAAAGCTAAAGACAATGCAGTTACACCAGCTTCTAAGACAAAAGTAGCAAATCCAGAGAAATTAACTGACGCTGAGAAGAAAGCGATCGAAGATAAAGTTAAAGCAGCAAATCCAGGTGCTGAAGTTGTAGTAGACGATAAAGGAAATGCAACAGTAGTCCAAGATGGTAATGTTTCAGTTATCCCATCAACAGACTTAGTTAAAGTAGAAGACGATGCTAACAAACCTAATGGTGGTAACGATGCAAACACACCAGCAGCTAAGACTGTAGTAAAAGATCCAGCTAACTTAACAGATGAAGAAAAAGCAAAAGTTAAGAAAGCTGTAGAAGCAGTCAACCCAGGTTCAACTGTAGTAGTAGACGACAAAGGGAATGCAACAGTAACTAAAGGTGACGGAACAGTTCTTAACATCCCAGCTTCAGACTTAGTCATTCCAGCAGAAAAATTAGCTGACGAAGCAACAAACGCTAAAGTTAAAACTCCAGCTGTTCGTACATTAGTTGGAGATAAAGAAAACTTAACAGATGCTGAAAAAGAAGCTGTTAAGAAAACAATTGAAGCCGTCAATCCAGGAGCGACTGTAGTAGTAGATGATAAGGGTAATGCCACAGTCACAATGCCAGACGGTTCTACAGCAACAATTTCTAAAGAACAATTAGTGAAAGATAAAGAAGCTGTTTCTAAATCTAAACACGGTGGAGATAATCTTGATATCGACTTGAGTAAAGTAGAGGTAGCAGACCTTGCTAATATTACTCCAGAAGAAAAAGCGAAATTCCAATTCAAGGTTCTAGGTGCTATCACAAATGTAGAAAAATTCGATCTTGATGCTTACATTAAATCAACAGATAAAGATGGAAACACAGTTTACACATCTAAAGATTCTAAAGTGAAAATTACAATCGATAAAGATGGTAACATGAAAGTTATGAAAGATGGTAAGCTAAATCTAGCTGTTAACATTGATAAAGCTGGAAATGTAACTATTGTTACAAAAGAGGGTCAAGTATTAGCAATTCCAAGAGATGATGCATTCAAACAACGTCCTTCCGCTCAAAATAATGGAGGAAATGGAACTTCTGGCAATAATGGAGCAACGAACAATGAATCGAAAGTGGATAAAGCTAAGTTAGAAGGCGCTATTCGTCAATTAGATGAACTAATCATTAAAGAATCAGCTAAGTTTGATGCAGAAACTGCAAAAGAAGCGAATAAATTATCAGCAGATGCTAAGAAAGTATTTGCTAATGCAGACGCAACTCAAGCAGAAGTGGATGCAATGGTTAAACGTATCGAAGACTTCATGGCGAAAGTTGCTTCATCAACTGATCATGCAACTCCGGCTACTGCTCAAGCAGCATCTAATGCTAGCCAAGAAGCAGCAGAAAACGCGCGTAAAGCAGCTAAAGAATTGCCAAATACAGGTACAGCAGATTCTGTAGCATTTATGGTAGCAGCTGCCGCAAGTGCAGTACTTGGTATTGGTCTTGCAGTCCGTCGTCGTAAAGAAGACGAAGAAGCTTAATTGGTAGATTGTTTGATGATTATTGAATAATAAATTCGGTTTTCAAATCTTAAACAAGTACCTCACATAAGAAAATCTCCTAGCAGGAAAGTCTGCTAGGAGATTGTTGCATTTCAGGAAATTGACGAGTGACTTGGTAACCAGCTGAGGGTGAAGGTTAGTTGTTCAGCTTTTAGGAGATCTTGGTGTTGAATAGTTGATACTAGAGTTGTGTCCAGTCGGCATTCTTTTACAAAGTTAAAATGGCTGTGGTTTTGCTCAGCATGAATATCTAGCCATTTATCTTCTTTGGCAAGGTAGACTCGGAGGTGGTCAAAGAGAGGGATTCCGAGGTCATAGCTTGGTTTTCCTGGACAGGTCGGATAAAAACCGAGAGCTGACCAGATGTACCAGGCTGAGAGACTGCCATTGTCTTCATCGCCAGGATAGGCTTCCCAACTTGGGTGAAAAGCTTTCTGACGGAGCGTCTTGATGAGAAGAGCAGTGTAGTCAGGGTAATCGCAGTAACGGAAGAGATAAGGAATGTGGAAGCTTGGCTGGTTGGAAATGGCGAGTTGTCCAAAAGGAGCAGTAGCCATCTCGCTCATTTCGTGAATCTCGTAGCCATAGCCTGTTGTCTCAAAGAGGGGAGCCTCCTGACAGGCTTTTAAAAGATAGTTGCTAAAGGCTTCTTTTCTACCCATAAGCTGGATCAAGCCTGGGATATCGTGGAGGACGCCTAAAGTTGCTTGGATGGCTGAACATTCGGCATAATCACGTCCCCAACTATAAGGAGAGAAATCAGGACGGAAGTTGCCTTGACCATCACGCGCTCGCATGTAACCTGTCTCAGCGTCAAATAGATGGCGGTAATTTTGTGATGCGGCCTTGTAGGTTTCAGCGATTTCTATTTTCCCTAGTTTTTCAGCACAGCTAGAGATACAAAAGTCACTATAGGCATAGTCTAGGGTGTGGCTGACGCTTTCGTGGTGGTCGGTAGAGAGGTAGCCTAGTTCTTGGTATTGGGCTAATCCGTGACGACCATTGATGCCGAGAGGGTCGGACTTGCAGGCTGTTTCAAGCATGGCTTGGAGGAGTTCTTCTTCTAGGTCGGGGGCCATGTCCTTGCAGGCGCTATCTGCGATAATGCCATCTAGCAGGGTACCTGGCATCATGCCACGTTCATCTGGAGCCAGCCATTTTGGAAGGAAACCAGTATCGCGGTAGTTATTGAGAAATCCTTCTAAGAAGCGGTGGTAGTGTTCTGGTATGATAAGAGCAAAGAGGGGGAAGGTGGTGCGGAAGGTATCCCAGAAACCATTGTTGCTGAAGAGGACACCAGGCTTGACAGTTCCAGTAGCCAAATCTATGTGGATGGCTTGTCCTGATTCATCAACCTCATAAAAAGTCTGAGGAAAGAGGAAGAGTCTGTAGAGACAGTGATCAAAGAAGGTCCGGTCAGCCTCTCCTGTCTTTATAACATCAAAACGATGGAGGAGATTTTCCCAGTCCGCTTGGGCACTTGATTTACAGTTATCAAAATCTTTTTGAGATAGATTGATTAGAGCTTGAGAAGGAGAGATGAAAGAAGTCGCTAGCTGAATTTCAGCATGACTATCTGCCAGGTCGATTCGCCAGTCTCCACCTTCTTGGCTGATAGCAAGGATATCCGTATTCATTTTCAGGGATGTGAACAGTATCAGTGGATTTTTGTTGGTTTCAGTTTTACCTTCTTGTCGCAGGGCAAGAGTTCGCTTACCTACTTGCTCTACTGTCAGTTCATCTGCTGCGTGAAGGTAGAGGGAGAGGGCTTTGCCTTGCTTTTGTTCCAAACGAATAGAAGCACCGTAGCAAGTCGGTGTAAGCTGGCTTTCAATCTGATAGCGCAGGGAGAAAATTTTCAGATAATGAGGTTGGAAAGAGGCCTTATCCATATCATAGGAAGACTGGCGATGGAAGAGGCTGTCTCCACCCAGTTGGCCTGTGACAGGTGTCAGAAGGAGCCAAGAGTAGTCGCCAATCCAAGGGCTGGGCTGGTGGGTTAATCGAATCCCCTGAAAGATAGGCAGATGCGGATCAAAAAACCAAGATCCATCCTGGTCACTGGTCTGGGGCACAAAGTAATTCATCCCAAAAGGCACGCCTGTGTATGGCAGGGTATTTCCCCGAGAAAAGGCATGCTTGCTGGCAGTTCCAAAGCGGGTATCGATGGTTTCAAGTAGTGGTTTCATAGTCTTTCCTTTAGCTGTTTTCTACATTATATCAGAAAAATATAACCTATAGAAAAGGAGTTTCAAAGATAACTATTTTGTAGAAAAATGACTATCATTTGTGTATGTATTTTCTGTCTCAAAAGCTATATACTGAAAATGAAACTTGTTTGAAAGAGGATACTGCACGATGATTTATTCAAAAGAAATTGTTAGAGAATGGCTAGATGAAGTGGCAGAGCGGGCTAAGGACCATCCAGAGTGGGTGGATGTTTTCGAGCGTTGCTACACAGACACCTTGGACAATACGGTTGAAATCCTAGAAGATGGTTCCACTTTTGTCTTGACTGGGGATATTCCTGCTATGTGGCTTCGAGATTCGACAGCCCAACTCAGACCCTACCTGCATGTGGCTAAAAGAGATGCCCTCCTGCGTCAGACCATTGCAGGTTTGGTCAAACGTCAGATGACCTTAGTGCTCAAGGATCCTTATGCCAATTCCTTCAACATCGAGGAGAATTGGAAGGGGCACCACGAGACTGACCACACAGACCTTAATGGCTGGATTTGGGAACGCAAGTACGAGGTGGACTCGCTTTGCTATCCTTTGCAGCTGGCTTATCTCCTCTGGAAAGAGACTGGCGAGACTAGTCAGTTTGATGAGACTTTTGTCGCAGCGACTAAGGAAATTCTCCATCTCTGGACAGTGGAACAAGACCACAAGAACTCTCCTTATCGTTTTGTCCGAGATACGGACCGTAAGGAAGACACCTTGGTAAATGATGGATTTGGCCCTGACTTTGCAGTGACAGGTATGACCTGGTCAGCTTTTCGTCCGAGTGATGACTGCTGTCAGTATAGTTACTTGATTCCGTCAAATATGTTTGCTGTAGTAGTCTTGGGTTATGTGCAAGAGATCTTCGCAGCATTAAACCTAGCTGATAGCGAGAGCATTATTGCTGATGCTAAGCGCCTCCAGTCTGAAATCCAAGAAGGAATTGAAAACTACGCCTACACAAGCAACAGCAAGGGCGAAAAGATTTATGCCTTTGAAGTAGACGGTTTGGGAAATGCTAGCATTATGGATGATCCAAACGTACCAAGTCTGCTGGCTGCACCTTATCTGGGTTACTGTTCGGTCGATGATGAAGTTTATCAAGCAACTCGTCGTACCATTCTGAGCCCTGAAAATCCCTACTTCTACCAAGGAGAATACGCTAGCGGTCTCGGAAGTTCTCATACCTTCTATCGCTATATCTGGCCCATTGCTCTGTCTATCCAAGGATTGACAACAAGAGATAAGGCAGAGAAGAAATTCTTGCTGGATCAGCTGGTTGCTTGCGATGGGGGGACAGGTGTGATGCATGAAAGCTTCCACGTGGATGACCCAACGCTCTACTCTCGTGAATGGTTCTCTTGGGCCAACATGATGTTCTGTGAATTGGTCTTGGATTACTTGGATATCCGCTAAGGAGCAAGCTTTCGCTCAACTGATTCTTGGAAAGAATCACAAATTTACATTTAAAATGTTAACAATAAAAATTTAAATTTAGAATGAGGTTTTACTTCATGGAAAATGTTGTCGTACATATTATCTCACATAGTCACTGGGATCGTGAGTGGTACTTGCCTTTTGAAAGCCACCGTATGCAGTTGGTGGAATTATTTGACAATCTCTTTGATCTCTTTGAAAATGACCCTGAGTTCAAGAGCTTCCACTTGGATGGTCAAACCATTGTCCTTGATGACTACTTGGAGATTCGCCCTGAAAATCGTGACAAAGTTCAACGCTACATTGACGAAGGAAAATTGAAAATTGGTCCTTTTTACATCTTGCAAGATGACTACTTGATTTCAAGTGAAGCCAATGTCCGTAATACTCTTATCGGTCAGCAGGAGGCTGCAAAATGGGGCAAATCTACTCAGATTGGTTACTTCCCAGATACCTTTGGAAATATGGGGCAAGCGCCTCAAATCCTTCAAAAATCAGGTATTCACGTGGCAGCCTTTGGTCGTGGTGTGAAACCGATTGGTTTTGATAACCAAGTCCTCGAAGATGAGCAGTTTACTTCTCAATTTTCAGAAATGTACTGGCAGGGTGCGGACGGAAGTCGTGTCCTCGGTATCCTCTTTGCCAACTGGTACAGTAATGGGAATGAAATTCCAGTTGATAAAGACGAGGCCTTGACCTTCTGGAAACAAAAACTGGCAGATGTGCGTGACTACGCTTCGACCAACCAGTGGTTGATGATGAACGGCTGTGACCATCAGCCTGTCCAGAAAAATTTGAGTGAAGCCATTCGTGTGGCAAATGAACTCTTCCCAGATGTAACCTTTGTTCATAGTTCTTTTGATGAATATGTCCAAGCCGTGGAAAGTGCCCTACCAGAGCAATTATCAACGGTTACAGGTGAGTTGACCAGTCAGGAAACAGACGGCTGGTACACACTTGCCAACACTTCTTCATCTCGTATTTATCTCAAACAAGCCTTCCAAGAAAATAGCAACCTCTTAGAGCAAGTTGTAGAACCCTTGACGATTATCACTGGGGGTCATAACCACAAGGATCAGTTGACCTATGCTTGGAAAACACTTTTGCAGAATGCGCCACATGATAGCATCTGTGGCTGTAGCGTGGACGAAGTTCACCGCGAGATGGAAACGCGTTTTGCCAAGGTCAATCAAGTCGGAAACTTTGTTAAGAGCAATCTTCTTAACGAGTGGAAGGGTAAAATCGCTACAGCTAAGGCTCAAAGCGACAATCTCTTTACTGTCATTAACACAGGCTTGCATGATAAGGTTGATACTGTCAGCACAGTGATTGATGTGGCGACTTGTGATTTCAAGGAATTGCACCCAACAGAAGGTTACAAGAAGATGGCTGCTCTTACCTTGCCAAGCTACCGTGTGGAGGACTTGGATGGGCGTCCTGTAGAGGCTAAAATCGAAGACCTCGGAGCTAATTTTGAGTACGATTTACCAAAAGATAAGTTCCGCCAAGCTCGTATTGCTCGACAAGTGCGCGTGACAATTCCAGTTCACCTAGCGCCTCTTTCTTGGACAACCTTCCAATTGCTGGAAGGAGAACAAGAACACCGCGACGGTATTTACCAAAACGGAGTGATTGATACGCCATTTGTAACGGTGAGTGTGGATGACAATATCACAGTTTATGACAAGACAACTCACGAAGCCTATGAAGATTTTATCCGCTTCGAAGACCGTGGGGATATCGGAAATGAGTATATCTATTTCCAACCAAAAGGAACAGAGCCAATCTTTGCAGAGCTTAAGGGCTACGAGGTCTTAGAAAACACAGCTCGCTACGCTAAGATTTTGCTCAAACATGAATTGACCGTGCCTGTCAGTGCGGATGAAAAGCTAGAAGAAGAGCAAAAAGGCATCATCGAGTTTATGAAGCGTGAAGCTGGACGTTCAGAAGAATTGACAAGCATTCCTCTTGAAACTGAGATGACTATCTTCGTTGATAATCCACAAATCCGCTTTAAAACTCGCTTTACCAACACTGCCAAAGACCACCGTATCCGTCTCTTGGTCAAGACTCACAACACGCGTCCAAGCAATGATTCTGAAAGCATTTATGAGGTGGTGACACGACCAAACAAACCAGCTGCTTCATGGGAAAATCCTGAAAATCCTCAACACCAACAAGCCTTTGTTAGTCTGTATGACGATGAAAAAGGTGTGACTGTATCCAACAAGGGATTGAATGAATACGAAATCCTTGGAGACGACACCATTGCAGTGACTATTTTGCGTGCATCAGGTGAGCTAGGTGACTGGGGTTACTTCCCAACACCAGAAGCACAATGTTTGCGTGAGTTTGAAGTCGAGTTTGCGCTTGAATGCCACCAAGTCCAAGAACGCTTCTCAGCTTTCCGTCGTGCTAAAGCCTTGCAGACACCGTTTACCAGCCTTCAGCTTGCTAGACAGGAAGGAAGCGTGGCTGCGACTGGTAGCCTCTTGAGCCATTCTGTTCTCAGCATACCGCAAATCTGTCCAACAGCCTTTAAGGTAGCTGAAAATGAAGAAGGCTATGTTCTTCGCTACTACAATATGTGTAGTGAAAATGTGCGTGTACCGGAAAGTCAACATCTCTTCCTGGACCTACTGGAACGACCATACCCAGTTCATAGAGGCCTCATTTCACCACAAGAGATTCGTACAGAATTCATCAAAAAAGAAGAAATTTAATTTCAAAAAGTAAACATAAAAAGAAAGGAGGGGCGAAAAGGTAAGAACTAACTGCTGATTCGCCCCTTTTTATGGTAAAAACAATGACCATTGCAACGATTGATATCGGAGGGACTGGGATTAAGTTTGCCAGTCTGACTCCTGATGGGAAAATACTGGATAAGACAAGCTTTCCAACGCCTGAAAGTTTGGAGGATTTACTAGCTTGGTTAGACCAGCGCTTGTCAGAGCAGGATTATAGCGGGATTGCTATGAGCGTTCCAGGCGCGGTCAATCAAGAGACAGGTGTGATTGATGGCTTCAGTGCGGTGCCCTACATTCACGGATTTTCTTGGTATGAGGCGCTTAGCTCTTATCAGATTCCTGTTCATCTGGAAAATGATGCCAACTGCGTTGGACTCAGTGAATTACTGGCTCATCCAGAACTTGAAAATGCAGCCTGTGTCGTGATTGGGACAGGGATTGGCGGAGCCATGATTATCAATGGTAGACTTCATCGAGGTCGCCATGGCCTGGGTGGAGAATTTGGCTACATGACAACCCTTGCCCCTGCTGAAAAGCTCAACAACTGGTCGCAACTAGCGTCAACTGGGAATATGGTGCGCTATGTGATTGAAAAATCTGGTCAGACTGACTGGGACGGTCGCAAGATTTACCAAGAGGCTACAGCTGGGAATGCTCTTTGCCAAGAAGCTATTGAGCGCATGAACCGCAATCTGGCGCAAGGTTTGCTTAATATCCAGTATCTGATTGATCCAGATGTCATTAGTCTGGGTGGCTCTATCAGTCAAAATCCAGATTTTATTCAAGGTGTCAAGAAGGCTGTTGATTATTTTGTCGATACCTACGAAGAATACACAGTCGCACCTGTTATCCAGGCCTGCACCTATCACGCAGATGCTAATCTCTACGGAGCCCTTGTCAACTGGCTACAGGAGGAAAACCAATGGTAAGATTTACAGGACTTAGTTCCAAACAAATTCAGGCAATCGACTTGCTGACAAAGCACATTTCTCTACCAGATGTGGAAGTAGCTGTCGCTCAGTCTGACCAAGCCTCTATCTCTATTAAGGGTGAGGGTGGCCACTATCAACTAACTTACCGCAAACCCCACCAACTTTATCGTGCCTTGTCCTTGTTGGTAACAGCTCTAGCAGAAGGTGACAAGGTAGAGATTGGAGAACAAGCAGCTTATGAAGATTTGGCTTATATGGCAGACTGTTCTCGAAATGCAGTGCTGAATGTGGCTGCTGCCAAGCAGATGATTGAGGTCTTGGCTCTCATGGGCTACTCAACCTTTGAACTCTACATGGAAGACACTTACCAGATTGAAGGGCAGCCTTACTTTGGCTATTTCCGTGGAGCCTACTCAGCTGAGGAATTGCAGGAAATAGAAGCCTATGCCCAGCAGTTTGATATGACCTTTGTACCTTGCATCCAGACCTTGGCCCACTTGTCAGCCTTCGTCAAATGGGGTGTCAAGGAAGTGCAAGAACTCCGTGATGTAGAGGACATTCTCCTTATTGGCGAAGAAAAGGTTTATGACCTGATTGACGGCATGTTTGCTACTCTGTCTAAACTACAAACTCGCAAGGTCAATATTGGGATGGACGAAGCCCACTTGGTTGGTTTGGGACGCTACTTGATTCTGAACGGTGTTGTGGACCGTAGTCTCCTCATGTGCCAACACTTGGAGCGCGTGCTGGATATTGCTGACAAATATGGTTTCCACTGCCAGATGTGGAGCGATATGTTCTTTAAACTTATGTCAGCAGATGGCCAGTACGACCGTGATGTGGAAATTCCAGAAGAAACTCGTGTCTACCTAGACCGTCTCAAAGACCGTGTGACCTTGGTTTACTGGGATTATTATCAGGACAGCGAGGAAAAATACAATCGCAACTTCCGCAACCATCACAAGATTAGCCATGACCTTGCATTTGCAGGTGGTGCTTGGAAGTGGATTGGTTTCACACCCAATAACCATTTCAGCCGTCTCATCGCTATTGAGGCCAATAAAGCCTGCCGTGCCAATGACATCAAGGAAGTTATTGTAACGGGTTGGGGGGACAATGGTGGTGAGACCGCTCAGTTTTCTATCCTACCAAGCTTGCAAATCTGGGCAGAACTCAGCTATCGCAATGATCTAGACCGTTTGTCTGCACACTTCAAAACCAATACTGGTCTATCGGTTGAGGACTTTATGCAGATTGACCTAGCTAATCTCTTGCCAGACCTACCGGGTAATCTCAGCGGGATCAATCCTAACCGCTATGTCTTTTATCAGGATATTCTCTGTCCGATCCTTGATCGACACATGACACCTGAACAGGACAAACCGCACTTCGCTCAGGCTGCTGAGACGCTTGCTAACATTAAAGAAAAAGCTGGCAACTATGCCTACCTCTTTGAAACTCAGGCCCAGTTGAATCAGATTTTAAGTAGCAAAGTCGATGTGGGACGGCGCATTCGTCAGGCTTACCAAGAAGGTGATAAAGAAAGCCTGCAAGAAATCGCCAGACAAGAATTACCAGAACTCAGAAGCCAAATTGAAGACTTCCATGCTCTCTTTAGCAACCAATGGCTGAAAGAAAACAAGGTCTTTGGCTTGGACACAGTTGATATCCGTATGGGCGGACTCTTGCAACGCATCAAGCGAGCAGAAAGCCGCATCGAGGCTTATCTAGCTGGTCAGATTGACCGCATCGATGAGTTAGAAGTGGAAATCTTACCATTTACAGACTTCTACGCAGACAAGGACTTCGCAGCCACAACAGCCAACCAGTGGCATACCATTGCGACAGCTTCAACCATTTATACAACCTAAAAACAAGAACACCTTGCCTTGAGCAGAGTGTTTCTCGTGAAACATCCCTTTCTTAAAAAAGTACTCCACATAAAATAATTTGTGGAGTTTTTTCTATAATTAGTAGTTTAACCTAACCTTCAAATAGGAGTATACTAATAATGTAATCGTTATCAAAAGTCTAAAAAGGAATTTTTAGATGGATATCAAAATAAAAAGGGGAGGAAATTATGAATAAGTTTTCAAAAACCTTGAGAGACAACTGGATCTTTCTCTTGATGGTTTTGCCAGGGGCACTCTGGTTGATTCTATTCTTCTACATTCCAGTATTTGGGAACGTGGTTGCCTTTAAAGACTACCACATGACCAGTAATGGATTTATAGATAGTATCGTGAATAGTAAATGGGTCGGACTCGATAATTTCAGATTCTTGTTTAGTTCAAAAGACGCCTTTATCATCACTCGAAATACTGTCCTCTACAATCTAGGCTTTATCTTTATCGGTTTGATTGTATCAGTAGGGATTGCTATCATCTTAAGTGAACTCCGTTCTAAGAGAATGGTTAAGATCTTCCAAACTTCCATGTTGTTCCCTTACTTCTTGTCTTGGGTTATCATCAGTTTCTTTACAGATGCTTTCCTAAACATTGATAAAGGTGTGTTCAACCATTTCCTAGAATCTATTGGGATGAAGGAAATCAATTTCTACGCTGACTTGGGTATTTGGCCTTATCTCCTACTTTTCCTTGGTATTTGGAAAGGCTTTGGATATAGCAGTGTCATGTACTATGCGACAATCATGGGAATTGATCCAACCTACTACGAAGCAGCAACCGTGGACGGGGCCAGCAAATGGCAACGAATTCGCAATGTAACCATTCCGCAGTTGACACCATTGGTAACCGTATTGACCATTCTTGCAGTCGGAAACATCTTCCGTGCAGACTTTGGTCTCTTCTACCAAATCCCCCACAATGCTGGTCAGCTTTATAACGTAACCAACGTCTTGGACGTATATGTTTATAATGGTTTGACTCAGACAGCGGATATCGGGATGGCTTCAGCGGCAGGTCTCTATCAATCAGTAGTCGGCTTGATTCTGGTTGTCCTATCAAACTTACTTGCAAGACGAGTTGATCCAAACTCAGCCTTGTTCTAGAAAGGAGGAGAATATGGCAGAAAAGAAAATTAAAAAAGAAAAAATTGATAATGTCGGCATTCACTCCTTCAGTAAGAAAGCAGATATCTTCTTTAGTACTATTTCTGGTTTGATTGCCCTCTCTTGTATCCTACCCTTCGTATTCGTTATTGTTATTTCAGTGACAGATGAAAAGAGTATTCTCCAAAATGGATATAGCTTCTTCCCATCCCAATTTGGATTAGACGGTTTTGAATTTTTGGCACAGTTTAAGGATAAAATCCTCCAAGCCCTCTTCATCTCAGTCTTTGTAACCGTAGTTGGGACATTGACAAATGTCTTTATCACAACAACTTATGCCTACGCCATTTCACGGACAACCTTTAAG
>NZ_JAJNSA010000068.1:0-13119 GCF_027497875.1 Streptococcus sp. SM3
TCGAAATCAATAAAATGAGTGTTCCCAGCAAAAGCTGAGAAAGATTGGTATGGAGAATCTCCATAACTAGTTGTACCAAGCGGCAAGATTTGCCAGTAACGTTGCTTGGTCCGAACGAGGAAATCAACAAAATCATATGCTGATTGACCGAATGATCCGATCCCGTATTGTCCAGGAAGGGAAGAAATGTGCATCAAAACACCACTTTGACGTTTTTTCATGGGTTACCACCTTTTTTTATTTCTTTGAAGCCTGCGATTCGGTGCACGGTATGGGTATCGTTGCAGAGTCGTATCCAGCTCTCAAGCGGCTCTACTCTTTGTTAAAAATCGAACAGGCGCAACTCAGTTTACGCAATTTTTGCGAAAACGTTTGCGTACCATGTTATTATAAACTTTTTCCCTATTTTCTGCAAGGGATTTCTTAAAAACTTTTTTAACTTTTTTCAGAATGTCCTCACCCCCTTAGTGTATTCTTTCCTTTGGCTAATGTCAACAAATTTGATGCATTTTATAGAAGAAAGTTCGGAATTAAAATATTTTTAAAAAAATTGTTTAAAACTACTTGCAAACGTTTTCGCCTTGTGATATACTTAAGACGTTTTAGGAAAACGTTTGTCTAAAACGGTTTCTAATTATTATCTTTTTTTATTCTTTAGGAGGAATAAATCATGAAACGTACAATTTTACGTAGTGCTGCTGTACTTGGTACAGTTGGTTTTGCCGGCTTCTTACTTGCTGCTTGTAGCAATAACTCATCAGGTTCTTCTGAGGCAAGTAAAGAAATCAACGTCTATGTAGACAAAGGCTACAAATCTTATGTTGAAGAAGCTGCAAAAGCTTTTGAAAAAGAAAATGGCGTAAAAATTAACATCAAGACTGGTGATGCTCTTGGTGGATTGGATAACCTTTCTCTTGATAACCAATCTAAAAAAGCTCCAGACGTTATGATGGCACCATACGACCGTGTAGGTGGTCTTGGTAGCGATGGTCAATTGGCTGAAGTGACATTAAACAAAGATAGCCATACAGATAAAACAACTGAAGCTCTTGTAACAAACGGTGGTAAAGTTTACGGTGCACCTGCTGTCATCGAAACATTGGTTCTCTACTATAACAAAGATCTTGTAAGCGAAGCTCCAAAAACATTTGGTGATCTTGAAAATCTTGCAAAAGATAGCAAGTACGACTTCGCTAGCGAACCTGGTAAAACAACTGCCTTCTTAGCTGACTGGACAAACTTCTACTACACTTACGGTTTACTTTCAGGTAACGGCGGTTATGTGTTTGGTAAAGACGGTACAGATCCTAAAGATATTGGATTGAACAACCAAGGTTCTATCGATGGTATCGAATATGCAAAAACTTGGTATGCTAAATGGCCAAAAGGTTTGCAAGATACAAAAGCTGCTGCTAACTTCATCCAAACACAATTCCAAGAAGGTAAAACAGCTGCTATCATCGATGGTCCTTGGAAAGCTGCTTCATTGAAAGAAGCTAAAGTAAACTACGGTGTCGCAACGATTCCAACTCTTCCAAACGGAAAACAATACTCTGCCTTTGGTGGTGGTAAAGCTTGGGTTATCCCTGCAGGTGCGAAAAACCTTGATGGCGCTCAAAAATTCATTGACTTCTTGACAAGTACTGACCAACAAAAAGCTTTGTTTGACAAGACCAATGAAGTTCCTGCCAACACAGAAGCTCGTAAATATGCGGTTAGCAAAAACGATGAATTGACAACTGCCGTTGTTGATCAATTCAAGAATGCTCAACCAATGCCAAATATCTCAGAAATGAGTGCTGTTTGGGATCCAGCTGCTACTATGCTTTTCGATGCTGTAAGTGGTAAAAAATCTGCAAAAGCATCTGCTGACGATGCAGTGAAATTGATTAAAGAAACCATCGAACAAAAATTCGGTAGCAAATAAGACAGTTTTTAGGTGTGAGTAAGAGGTTGGAGACAAAGTCCCAACCTCTTATGTTCAATTTTCAAGCACAACTTACTGTCTGACTTGTCTTCTTGCTCTCTAGCAAGGACATTATAAGGAGATTTGAATGACTACAGAACAAAACCCTAAAAAGGCTATGTGGCTCTCTTTGATCCCGGGTCTTGGGCAAATTTATAACAAACAAAAAACCAAAGGCTATATTTTTCTTGCCGTAACCATTCTCTTTCTCGCCTATTTCCTAGGAATTGGAGCTGGAGAATTAGCGAAATTGGTTACACTTGGAACCGTCCGTGGACAAGATAATTCTCTCTTTATCTTGATTCGTGGCGCCTTCCACTTGATCATCACTGTTGTTTACTTCCTATTTTATGCCTTAAATATTAAGGATGCTGGAACAGTTGCTAAACGCATCAACAACGGGATTGCCGTTCCAAAAACCTTGAAAGAAATGGTTCAAGCAATCTATGAAAATGGCTTCCCATATTTATTGATTATTCCTTCATACATTGCTATGACATTTGCGATTATCTTCCCAGTTTTAGTAACTTTGATGATCGCCTTTACCAACTACGACTTCAAACATACCGCTCCAACAACCTTGCTTGATTGGATCGGGTTCCAAAACTTCACTAATATGTGGACCTTGAGTACCTTCCGCTCAGCCTTTACATCGGTTCTTGGCTGGACCTTGATTTGGGCCCTCGCAGCTTCTACTCTTCAAATCGTACTCGGTATCTTGACCGCTATTGTTGCAAACCAACCATTCGTAAAAGGAAAACGAATCTTTGGGGTTATCTTCTTGCTTCCTTGGGCTGTTCCAGCCTTCATCACTATCCTAACTTTCTCAAATATGTTTAACGATAGTGTCGGTGCTATCAATGCACAAGTTATCCCATTGTTTGCGAAGATCTTCCCATTCTTAGATGGCGTTTTGATTCCTTGGAAAACAGATCCTACCTGGACAAAAATTGCTTTGATTATGATGCAAGGTTGGCTCGGCTTCCCTTACATCTACGTCTTGACTTTAGGGATTCTTCAATCGATTCCAAACGATCTTTACGAAGCTGCTTATATTGATGGTGCCAACGGTTGGCAAAAATTCCGCAGCATCACTTTCCCAATGATTATGGCTGTTGCAGCTCCAACTTTGATCAGTCAATATACCTTCAACTTTAATAACTTCTCCATCATTTACTTGTTTAACGATGGGGGACCTGGTTCTGTCGGAGGAAACGCCGGATCTACAGATATCTTGATCTCATGGATCTACAAGTTGACAACCAATTCTTCTCCTCAATATTCAATGGCTGCAGCGGTAACCTTGATTATCTCTGTGATTGTGATCTCAATCTCTATGGTTGCCTTCAAGAAACTACATGCATTTGATATGGAGGATGTATAAAATGAAAAATTCAGTTCAATTTAAACGCCGCCTCAATCATTTCTTGACTTACCTGTACATGGTGGTTCTTTCAATCGTTATCATTTATCCATTGTTGATTACGGTTCTATCAGCCTTCAAATCAGGGAATGTCAGTGCCTTTACACTTGATTTTAGTGGCAATCTTAGTTTTGATAACTTCTCAAAACTTTTCTCTGAAACCCATTATGGCACTTGGTATATGAACACCTTGGTTATCGCCATTATCACCATGATTGTACAAACAAGTATCGTTACCTTCGCAGGTTACGCATACAGCCGTTACAATTTCTTGGCGCGTAAACAAAGTTTGGTCTTCTTCTTGATTATTCAAATGGTCCCAACCATGGCAGCCCTCACAGCCTTCTTCGTTATGGCTTTGATGCTGAATGCCTTGAACCAACCTTGGTTCTTGATCTTCCTTTATGTTGGTGGTGGTATTCCAATGAATGCCTGGTTGATGAAGGGATACTTTGATACTGTTCCAATTTCCCTCGATGAATCTGCGAAATTGGATGGAGCTGGACACTTCCGTCGCTTCTGGCAAATCGTCCTTCCTCTTGTTCGTCCAATGATTGCCGTTCAAGCACTTTGGGCTTTCATGGGGCCTTTCGGAGACTATATCTTGTCTAAATTCTTGCTTCGTGACGAAGTGAACTATACGGTAGCCGTTGGTCTTCAAACCTTTATCAGTGACCAAAAAAATCAAAAAATCGCCTTCTTTGCAGCCGGTGCTATTTTGATCGCGGTTCCAATCTGTATCTTATTCTTCTTCCTACAAAAGAACTTTGTTTCAGGCTTGACAGCTGGTGGAGATAAAGGATAAAATAGAATCTTATTTCAAGCACATTTTATTTTTAAGTTGAGGGTAGTATGGTGGATGCTTTACTACCCTTCGTTAAGAATAAAATCAATGCAAAGAGATTTCTCTTTGCATTTCTGATACTCTTATATTTAGAAAGGTCATCTTATGCCCTATCCTTTTAATTATTTCGCAAGTATCTTCAATTTCCGCTCTTCTTTTGCAAACCGCAAAAAACTGAGCTGGTTCCAAATGATTTTTACTTCTTTCTTTCTAATCTCTATCACACTATTACCTGTGGCTCTGCAAAATGCTCAACTCAAAACCTATCCTTTGACAACCTTTGTCAGCGATGTGTTTGATCCTTTATCAACAGACGTTATGAAAGATATCCAAGAACACGTCGTGATCAAAGACCAAGAGCTCACCTATACAGGGACTAACCCTGTACACAAGACTTCAAAAGGACAGGTTATCTTAGGCCAAGAGGCAAAGGCTAGTGAAGGCAAGGAGTTAACACTCCATTTTGATCGCAAACAATTGATTATCTCAAAAGAGAATAAAGAACTCGCTACAGTCTCATACCAGGCTATTAATCAAGAGAGCCTTCGGGATAAAAAAAGCTTCACTCAAGCTATCTCTAGCGATTGGTTTCGCGACAATCGACTCCCTGTCAGTCTCTTTCTCGTGATTTTCTCTGGCTTCTTATCGACAGTCAATTATTTGATTCTCATCGTAGGGGCATCTTTCTTCCTCTACTTGACACGAAAATCTCGACTCTTTTCACTACAAACTTTCAAGGAATGTTTCAATTGTATTCTGAATTGCTTGGGACTCCCTATTTTACTGAGTGTCTTCATCAGTTTACTATTCCATCAAGTATTTACTACGACGATCATGATCCAAAATGTCTTATTTGTACTCTATCTTGCTATGGTATTTTATAAGACCCACTTCCGTGATCCAGACTATCACCGCTAGGAGGTTTTCTCATGCGTGTTACCATCAAAGATGTGGCGAAACTCGCTGGCGTCGCGCCTTCAACTGTCACGCGCGTCATCCAAAACAAATCCACGATTAGTGATGAAACAAAAAAACGTGTCCGTGAGGCCATGGTCGAATTGGACTACCATCCCAATCTTAATGCTCGCAGCCTTGTCAGCCAATCTAGTCAAGTCATTGCTTTGGTCCTACCAATCGACAGTGACGTCTTCTACCAGAATCCTTTCTTCCCAACTGTTTTAAGAGGGATTACCCAGATCGCGTCAGACAATGATTATGCCATCCAAATCTGTACGGGGCAAAATGAAGAACGGCGGCTCGACAACCTCAAACAACTCATCTACGGAAATCGTGTAGATGGTTTGATTTTCCTTTATTCCAACCCGAATGATCCCCTCGTTGAATTTGCGATCAAAGACAAGTTCCCCTTCCTCATTCTCGGAAAGGCAGCTTCACCTTTTGTATCGCTAGTGGATAATGATAATATCAAGGCTGCATTTGATGCGACGGATTATTTCATTCAACAAAACTACCGAAAAATTGCTTTTATCGGGGGAAACAAAGAACTGTTCGTATCTCAAGACCGCTACGAAGGTTATAAAGAAGCCCTCCAAAAAGCAGGGATTCCTCTCGATGAAAAACTGGTTCATTTCTCATTTGGTTTTATGTTGGAAGACAATTCTTATCAAATGATGGAGAGCCTTCCCCTAGCAGAGTTAGATGCCATCATGACAACCGATATTCTCGTTGCTGAAGGGGTGCGCCAATACCTATTAGAACACCAGCTGACAATCCCGATTATTTCCTTTGATTCGATTAAGCCACGACTCGATATTGAAGCCTATATTGACATCAATGCAGTGGAACTCGGACGTGAGTCTGTTCGGACAATTCTACAAATTATCAAGGATCACAAAGAAGGAAAAACCGTTTGCTACCGTCAATTGATTGACCATACCATTACGAAACTCTAGGAGTCTTTATGTCTACATTTACTGCTTATTTAGATGACCAAGACCTCATTCGTATCCAAAAGGGAGAGGAGCATATCCTTCCTTTTTATTTGAAAACGAACCAAGGTCATCTTGCCTTAATCCCTGTCAAAACGTCAAGTGCAGCGACTGACACAGGAGACTATTTCTTAAGCCCTATTCCACTTGAACTCGGAGAAGAGTACACCATCTACGATGCTACTGGAAATTCTTCTATACTCCACTATCGAAACATCGTTCGCAAACCCATTTTCGATCAAACCTTCACCTATACTGGAGAAGATTTAGGAAGTTTTTACACACCAAATCAGACGCAATTTAAATTCTGGGCACCCATTTCGCAAGATGTGACCCTTCATATCGAAGATCAGGTCTATCCAATGCATCGTACAGAAAACGGTGTCTGGGAACTCGTGCTCAAAGGAGATTGGGAAGGAGCTGCCTACCACTATGAGTTTCGTGTCAATGGCCTAGAACGTCGAATTCACGATCCCTATGCTCTATCCTCTTTAGCGAACTCTGGAGATAGCTTAGTCGTCGACCGCAAGAAGATCACACGTCCTATCACGCGTGCCACTCGTCAATTAGACCCGACAGAAGCACTCATCTACGAGATGAGTGTTCGTGATTTCTCTGTCCAAAAAGAGGCTGGCTTTAAACACCCGGGTAAGTTTAAAGGTTTGACAGAGTCGCCCCAACTCAATGGCCAGGTTCTTGGATTTGATTACCTTCAAAAACTGGGCATTACCCATGTACAGTTACTTCCTGTCTACGATTTCGGTAGTGTCGATGAAGAGGATCAATGGAAAGCCTACAACTGGGGCTATGATCCTGTTCAATACAATGTTCCAGAAGGTAGTTATGCCAGTGACCCTAACGATCCTTATGCACGGATTTGGGAGCTCCAAGATGCTATTGCAACCTATCACCAATCTAATCTCAGTGTTATCATGGATGTGGTCTATAATCACGTCTACCAGGCCGATGAGTATGCATTTGAACAAATCGTACCCGGTTATTTCTACCGCTATAATGCAGAAGGAGGGCGGACCAATGGAACCTTCTGTGGGAATGATGTCGCAAGTGAACGTTCCATGGTAAGACACTATATCAAGCAATCCCTCAAGCAATGGGTTTCCCTCTACGGTTTTGATGGTTTTCGCTTTGACTTGATGGGAATCTTAGACATTCAAACCATGACAGAGATTGCAGAGGAGCTCCGTGAAATCTATCCTAACGTCTATCTCTATGGGGAAGGGTGGAAGATGGATACAGGCCTCTCTGAAGACCAGCTCGCTCACCAGTACAACTCAAAACGATTACCAGATTTTGGCTTTTTCAGTGATAATTTCCGGGATACGGTCAAGAGAACACTCTTAGCCGGTCACCGTTGTGATAGTCAACATCCAGCCAATGATTTTTCTAATATCCTAACAGCAAATGTCGGGAAAGCAGGACCTGCTCATTTCATCCAACCTCAACAAGCCATTCAGTACGTCGAATGCCACGATAATGCAACTGTTTTTGATTATTTCCAACTTGAAAAAGAAGAGATTCGTCTAGAGGAGCGAAAAGCTCTCTCACGCCTCGCTCTTCATTTGGTATTATTATCCCAAGGTGTACCTTTTATCCATGCTGGTCAAGAACGTTACCGCACAAAAGGGCTCGAAGAAAACACCTATAACTTGCCAGATAGTCTCAACCAATTGGACTGGACATCCCTTTCAAAATGCCAAGAAGAACTTGCTTTTCTTAAAGAATTGATTGCTTACCGGAAATCGCAACCTCTCCTTCGTTTGAAAAAAGGACAAGAGATTCGAGATTACTGTGACGTCAAATGGTTGTCTGATTATCATTTTATCTACACGATTGAAAAAAATCGTGAAAAAATAACGATTCTCGTTAATATCGGTGATCAGGACATGACCTATCAACATCCGAGCGATAGTCAACTGCTATTTGCCTATCCTCATGCAAATCTCCAAACACCTATTCCTAAAGGAAAGGAACTTTCTATTTCCGCCCATAGTTGGCTCCTTCTCCGAGAAGCTGAATAAACAAAATAAGGTCACCACAATGTGGGACCTTATTTTTATTCTTCTGTTTCCACAAAGCGTCCAATGATATGAACGTTATCTGAAATGGTGATAAAAGCCTGAGGATCAGCTTTTTTCATAATATATTTGAATTCATTAAACTCTGCACGCGTAATAACTGTCAGCAGAACTGCTTTTTCCTGATGGTTATAGGTTCCTTCTGCATTGTGGATAATGGTCGCTCCACGATGCAATTTTTTATGAATCTTCTCAATAATGGCATCTGGCTGGCTCGTTACGATCATTGCCTGCATCCGTTTTTGCTTGGTAAAGACAGCATCCGTTACTCGACTCGATACAAAGATGGTAATCATAGAGTAAAGGGCATACTTCCAACCAAAAGTCAGACCAGCAATCAACATAATGGTCCCATTGACCAAAAAGGAGATACTGCCGACATTCTTTCCTGTCCGTTTTCGAATCGTCAAACTGACAATATCCGTTCCCCCACTGGAAATATTATTCCGAAGAGCAAAACCAATCCCTGTTCCCATGACAACCCCACCAAATAGGGCATTCATGATCGGATCGTTGGTCAACGTAATCACTGGCACGAACTGAATAAAGAGGGAACTCATCGAAACCGTAATAAAGGTAAAGATGGTAAATTTATGGCCAATTTGATACCAAGCCACAATCATCAAAGGGATATTGATGGCATAAAAGGTTAAGGAAACGGGAATCGTAAAGCCAATAAAGCGTTGGCTCAGAACAGATAAAATCTGAGCTAGACCTGTTGCACCACTGGAGTAGACATGGCCCGGTTGAAAGAAGAAGTTGACAGCAATTGCTGATAGAAATCCATACAGCAAGGAAGCTGACACTTTTTCATCGTATTTCTCTCGGGAGATGCTCTTCAGCACGCGCAATAATTTAATGTTATAAGCTAGTCGCCACACATGATAGCGAAATAGCTTATGAAAGCGAGTTTTTTTCATTTTCAATCCATCGATTAGAAGAAAAGGAGAATCTTAAAGCAACTAATTCCTAGACTTTCCTTTTTCTCTCTTGTCCTATTCTTGCTCTGCCACTTCTACTTGAAGGTTTAACTCATCCAATTGTTTCTCAGAAACGACAGAAGGAGCTTGTGTCATTGGATCTGTCGCCTTGTTATTCTTAGGAAAGGCAATGACTTCCCGAATATTGTCTTCACCTGCAAGAAGCATTACGAAGCGGTCCAAGCCAATCGCCAATCCTCCATGTGGTGGGAAACCGTAATCCATTGCTTCCAACAAGAACCCAAATTGTTCATTAGCAGCTTCTTTTGTAAATCCAAGCGCCTTGAACATCCGTTCTTGTAAATCTTTATGATTAATCCGCAGGCTTCCTCCACCCAATTCATAGCCATTTAAGACGATATCATAGGCAATCGCCCGAACTTTTGAAAGATCGCCTTCCAATTCATGCTCTGTTTCAGCTTGTGGAAGTGTAAATGGATGGTGAGCAGACATATAACGGCCTTCTTCTTCAGACCATTCAAACATTGGCCAATCCACTACCCAAAGGAAGTTGAATTGATTGTTGTCAATCAAGTCAAGCTCTTTCGCAAGACGAACACGCAAAGCACCAAGTGTTGCATTGGCTACTTCAAGAGTATCTGCTACAAAGAGGACTAGATCTTTGTCTTCTAATTGTAAAGCAACTGTCAAGTCACTTGTCAATTCTGTCAAGAACTTCGCAACAGGACCGTTCAAGGCACCTTCAGCATATTTTACCCAAGCAAGACCTTTCGCACCGTATTGCTTCGCAACTTCTGTCAATTTATCGATGTCTTTACGAGAGTAATGATCCGCTGCACCTTTGACAACGATCGCCTTAACTGCTGGAGCTTCTGAAAAGACTTTGAAGTCTACACCCTTGACAAGCTCTGTCAAGTCTTGAAGCAACATTTCAAAACGTGTATCTGGTTTATCTGAACCATACAAGGCCATGGCATCATCATAATTCATCCGTGGGAATGGGAGTGTTACCTCAATTCCCTTGGTTTCTTTCATGACACGTGCAATCAAGCCTTCTGTGATATCTTGGATTTCTTGATCACTCAAGAAAGAGGTTTCCAAGTCGACCTGTGTAAATTCAGGTTGACGGTCTCCCCGTAAATCCTCATCCCGGAAACACTTCACGATTTGATAATAGCGGTCAAATCCAGCATTCATCAACAATTGTTTTGTAATCTGAGGACTTTGTGGAAGGGCATAGAAATGGCCTTTGTTGACACGGGAAGGAACCAAGTAGTCACGTGCTCCTTCTGGAGTTGACTTAGAAAGGAACGGTGTTTCCACATCAATAAACTCTAATTCATCTAAATAATTGCGGATTGAATGAGTTACTTTTGCACGGAGTTTGAGGTTTTCCAACATCTCAGGACGACGAAGGTCTAAGTAGCGGTAACGAAGACGAGTATCATCATTGGCTTCAATTCCGTCCTTGATTTCAAATGGCGTTGTTTTGGCAGTATTAAGAACCGTAATAGCCTCTACCTTGAGTTCTACTGCTCCTGTAGGCAAGTTGGGATTCGCTTGTTCACGAGCTTCCACAAGACCTGTCACTTTTACAACATATTCACTGCGAATACTTTCAGCTGTGGCCATCACTTCTGCACTAACTGTTTCTGGATTGATCACCAATTGCATGATTCCTTCGCGGTCGCGTAAATCAATAAAGATCAAACCACCCAAGTCACGACGACGGCTAACCCATCCTTTCAAGGTAATATGAGTTCCAATGTGTTCTTCACGAACACGTCCAGCATACATTGAACGTTTCATTTCTAATTAATCTCCAAACTAATATTCTTCCTTCTATTTTACCATAAAGACCAGCAGAAAGCGGCCTTTAGCTTAACTTTTTCAGTTACCAACTTCTTTAATTATCGTGGCCAACTTCTTCCTTCTTTTTGGGATCATCGTAGAGAGTGGGGGCTATCACCTTCATTAAAGTCGCCGTCCCAAATCTCAAGACAGCTGCTGCTAGTCCAAAAATAGGGGATAAGTAACGGAAAAAGAAATCTCCCCTAAGTGCGTAGGTCATACCACCCACAATAAAAAAGATCACAATCCCCTGAACGATTGCGTAAAACCAAATTTTTTTCACACTATTTCTCCTTTTCACAAATCAGCTGACTTATCCACTGTTTTTTATCACTTATCCACAAAAATGTGGATAACTTTTACCGGTTTTCCCCTTAAAAGAGGAAGGTTCATCAGCATCAGGACTTGTTTTCATCCATTTACAAGCAAGTTACCCACAGCCTGTGGGTAACTATCTTGCTTACTTGTGACTTTCCGTCCCTTTCCTCACAAATCAAGGAGCCAGGATTCGATCCTGCCCCCTTTGATCAAGCATTATTTAAATTCATCTGGTGTCCCTTTATATTGGGCCCAGTCTTTACTGAAGAAGCGATCATTTAGATGGTAAGTTGGTGCTTTTTCAGCCTTTGTGACAAAGGGATTGACCGCTTTATCAAAGGCTAGCCAACCATTCCATCCCATATGAATCGTATCTTCCATAAAGTAGGGCTGATCACCATCTTTAGAAAAGTCTGCAATATTGGTGAATCCTTGACTTTCCAATTGGTAACGAATCTTTTGAACAGCCTGTTCATACTTTTCTTGGCTCAAGCCTGTGTATTTCATCCATTTGGCATTTACTGGAGGAATGACAAAGATAACATTGGTCCGAGATTTAGCAAACTGGTCTAGAACCAACTGCAAGTCATTGTACTCAGGAGATTGAACATAGGATTCGTTTTTTTGGAAACCTTTTAGTTTCTTCAACTTCATTTTTAAACGAGTATTGTAAAAATGATTGCTGATTCCAAGGTCGTTGTTATTAGTCTTGACTTTTGCTTCAGCCGTTGCAATTTCTTCCAATTTCTCATATGAGAATTGATCTGGTAAATCTTGTAGACGTTTTTTGACCTTCTTATCGTAATTCCCGTTTGTACGCGTTGCAAGATTACTAAACAAAGCATCTTCGCGTTGGACAAGGTGGGAAACAAACTGGTTCAAAGACTGATCAAATCTGGAAATTTTCTTTCCTTGAGAAATGTTCGTTACAACACTTTGAAAGGCGACATTTGGATACTGTTGTAACAGACGCTTTGCAGCATACTGGGATGCAGCATCCTGTTGGTGATTGGCAATAAAGCTATTCAACTGATCGCTATTAAAGAATTGTTGAAAGGCAGAGGAATCATAGCCCTTCTTGGTGAACCATTGCGGAGAAACCACATAAACAGCTGTATTGTCCTTGAGTTCTGGCAAAATCTGTTGCATCCCAAAATACTGGTTCAAAGAAGCCGCACCACGTTCTCCTAAAAAGTAGGGTCTGTAATTGCGGTCATATTTTTCAGCCAAAACTGCTGGATGCACCACATCAAAACGCAACCACTCACTGGAGCCGAAATAAGGAACAAAGCGATGCTGTGGATCAGAAAGTGCTTCTTGTTTCTTTGTACGACTCTTGAATCCTTCTGCATTCAAACTAACCGCAGCTTTTTTCTCTTCGGTATAGTTGTGCTTATGATTGATTGGATAAAAGAATAATAAAGCTGCTACCATGAGGAGCGCGCAAAATACGGGCCCTAAAATCAGCCACAAACGCTTAAGCATTCTGAAGCTCCGTTACACCTTCTACGATCTTGTTAGCAGTATTCCAATCATCGCGTCCAAATTCAGATACAGGAACACGGATGCCAAAGCGATTTTCCAATTCCACAATCAATTCGACTGTTCCCATACTATCAAGGACACCCGCATCAAAGAGATCCTCATCCATCATGTCTGAGACATCTTCCATAAACAATTCGTCAATAATTTCAATTACTTGTGATTTTACATCCATTTTTCTATTCTCCT
>NZ_JAJNSA010000069.1:0-12963 GCF_027497875.1 Streptococcus sp. SM3
ATCTTTCCCTTGGTAAAGGAGTACTCATCCCAAGACATAGTCTTTGGAAGCCGAGAAAAATCATGCTTAAAGTGAAAGTCATTGAGCTTGCGAATGACAGTTGAAGTTGAAATGGCCTGCTGGTGGGTAATATCGGTCATAGAAGTCTTTTCAATCAACTTTTGCTCAATTTTTATTGATGAGAGAAGTTTTGGAGAGAGTCATTTTCGAGAAATGATAGCACTTGAAACAGCTTTTCTAAGAAGGGGTTCTATTGGGGATACCAATTGTTTCAAGGTAAGGAATTCTAGACAATTTTTGAAAATCATATTTCTTCATTTGGCTAGCGTAATCAGGACGAGATAGAGCATCATAATCCAGTTTAGCGATGATTTCCTTAAGTGTATCCTTATTGATGATGTCTAGAATCTGGATATTTGGGTCTTTGATATCGAGTAGTTTTGTGATAAAATGTAATTGTTCCATATGAATCTTTCTAATGAGTTGTTTAGTCGCTTTTCATTATAGGTCATATGGGACTTTTTTTCTACACAAAAATAGGCTCCATAAGATTCATAGGGGATTTACCCACTACAAATATTATAGAGCCTAAAAAAGAAGGCGAATGCCTTCTTTTTTATATCTTTTACAATCCTGCAAATTCTTTGATTTCTTGTGCTGACATTGAAGAGTCGCAACGAACATTGATTTGTCCATCTGCAATGTGAACGAAGCCTGGTACAGTTGGGATGCCATAGCGTGAGCGGAATTCTTGCAACTCATTGAGTTGGCTTGGTTCTTCACTGTTGATGAAGTAGATGTGAGCTTTAGTTTCAGCTACGACACCTGCCAAGGTACCAGCAAATTTACGGCAGTAAGGGCAAGTTTTGCGACCGATAAAGAAGGTTGCAGTTTCTTTTTTATCAAGAGCTTCTTGCGCACGCGCAACTGTAGTGACTTCAAGGTCTTTGATATTATCTAAAAATTGTTCCATGAGATTACCTCGCTTTCATTGATATGTCTAGTATGCCATAAAGTTTCTAAAATTGCTTAGATTTGATACGAAAAAAAGATGAGATTATTTGGTCTCATCTTTTATAGGACTTTATTTTACAAAAGCATTGATTTCTGCTTCGATGTTAGCAATCTTAGCTTGTGATTCTTCGTTTGTTTCTCCTACAACTGCAATGTAGAACTTGATTTTTGGTTCTGTACCTGAAGGGCGAACAGCAATCCATGAACCGTCAGCAAGTGTGTATTTCAACACATCACTTGGAGGAGTTGTCAAGTTTGTAACAGTACCGTCAGCAGCAGTAGCAGTTTGAGCCTTAAAGTCTTCTACGACAGTGATAGCTGTTGCGTTCCATTCTTTTGGAGCATTGTTACGGAATTTAGCCATAATCGCTTTGATTTGTTCAGCACCATCGACACCTGAAAGGGTAACAGAGATAGTTTTTTCTGCGTAGTAGCCGTACTCTTTGTAGATTTCTTCGATACCGTCAGCAAGTGTCAAACCGCGTGAACGGTAGTAGGCAGCGAGTTCAGCAACGACAAGAACGGCTTGGATAGCATCTTTATCACGTACGAATGGTTTAATCAAGTAACCGAAGCTTTCTTCAAATCCCATCATGTATGTGTGATTGTGTTTTTCCTCGAATTCTTGGATTTTTTCAGCGATAAATTTGAAACCTGTCAAAACGTTGAACATGGTTGCCCCGTAGCTTTCAGCAATTTTTGTTACCAAATCAGTTGATACAATAGATTTGCAAAGGGCTGCGTTTTCAGGAAGAGTTCCAGCGTTTTTGTGGGCTTCCAAGATGTATTTAGCCATGATAGCACCGATTTGGTTACCTGAAAGATTGAGGTAGCTACCATCTTTTTGAAGAACTTCAACACCAACACGGTCTGCGTCTGGGTCAGTTGCGACAAGAACATCTGCACCAACTTGACGACCAAGTTCTTCAGCGAGGGCAAAGGCTGCTTGGCTTTCTGGGTTCGGAGATTTTACAGTTGAGAAGTCTGGGTCAGCAGTTGCTTGCGCTTCAACGACTTGAACAGAGTCAAATCCTGCTTGAGCAAGAGCACGACGAGCCAACATTTCACCAGTACCATGAAGTGGTGTGTAGACAATCTTCATGTCTTTACCAAATTCTTCAATCAAGGCTGTGTTGATGTTTACGTCCTTAACCTCTTTAAGGTATTCTACGTCAACAGCTTCGCCGATAACTTCAATTAAGCCAGAAGCTTTTTCAGCTTCCACATCAGCAACTTCAACTGCAAATGGATTTTCGATTGCACGGATATAAGTAGTCAAAGCGTCTGCATCGTGTGGAGGCATTTGTCCACCGTCTTCACCGTAAACCTTGTATCCGTTAAATGGAGCAGGGTTGTGGCTGGCTGTGACCATGATACCAGCGAAACAGTTGAGGTGACGAACTGCAAATGAGAGTTCTGGAGTTGGACGAAGGCTTTCAAATACGTAAGATTTGATGCCGTGTTTAGCAAGAACTGCCGCAGATTCAAAGGCAAACTCAGGTGAGAAGTGACGGCTATCGTAGGCAATTGCAACACCACGTTCTTTTTCGTTTCCACCTTTAGACTCAATCAAACGAGCCAATCCTTCAGTAGCTTGGCGAACAACGTAGATGTTGATGCGGTTTGTACCAGCACCAATCAAGCCACGCATACCTGCAGTACCAAATTCAAGATTTGTATAGAAGGCATCTTCCTTAGTTTTTTCGTCCATATTTTCCAAATCTTGACGAAGGTAGTCAGGAAGCTCCGCAAAATCAACCCATTTCTGGTAATTTTCTTGGTAAGACATTGAAATTCTCCTTTTTGTAAATTGTTTTAACCGTTCACATTATAGCACTTTTTAGCGTTTTAGTAAAACGGTAGCATAATTTTCAGAAAAGTGGTGTCATATGTCGGTTTATCAAGTCTTGAATGCCTTAGGGAAACATGCTATACTGTTTGTATGATTATTTTACAAGCTAATAAAATTGAACGTTCTTTTGCAGGAGAGGTTCTTTTTGATAATATCAATCTACAGGTTGATGAACGTGATAGGATTGCCCTTGTTGGGAAAAATGGTGCAGGTAAGTCTACTCTTTTGAAGATTTTGGTTGGAGAAGAGGAGCCAACTAGTGGAGAAATCAATAAGAAAAAAGATATTTCTCTGTCTTACCTAGCTCAAGATAGTCGTTTTGAGTCTGAAAATACCATCTACGATGAGATGCTTCATGTCTTTGATGACTTGCGTCGGACTGAGAAACAACTACGTCTGATGGAGTTGGAGATGGGTGAAAAGTCTGGTGAGGATTTGGATAAACTGATGTCAGATTACGACCGCTTATCTGAAAATTTTCGCCAAGCAGGTGGCTTTACCTATGAAGCTGATATTCGAGCGATTTTAAATGGATTCAAGTTTGACGAGTCTATGTGGCAGATGAAAATTGCCGAGCTTTCAGGTGGTCAAAATACTCGTCTGGCTCTTGCTAAAATGCTTCTTGAAAAGCCCAATCTCTTGGTCTTGGACGAGCCAACCAACCACTTGGATATTGAAACTATTGCTTGGTTAGAGAATTACCTAGTAAACTATAGCGGTGCTCTCATTATTGTCAGCCACGACCGTTATTTCTTGGACAAGGTTGCGACAATTACGCTGGATTTGACCAAGCATTCCTTGGATCGCTATGTGGGGAATTACTCTCGTTTTGTAGAGTTGAAGGAGCAAAAACTAGCTACTGAGGCAAAAAACTATGAAAAGCAGCAGAAGGAGATCGCTGCTTTGGAAGACTTTGTCAATCGTAATTTAGTCCGTGCTTCGACGACCAAACGTGCCCAATCCCGTCGTAAACAACTAGAAAAAATGGACCGCTTAGACAAGCCGGAAGCTGGCAAGAAAGCAGCCAACATGACCTTCCAGTCTGAAAAAACGTCGGGTAATGTTGTCCTGACTGTTGAAAATGCGTCTATTGGCTATGATGGGGAAGTCCTGTCACAACCGATTAACCTAGACCTTCGTAAGATGAATGCTGTCGCCATCGTTGGTCCCAATGGTATTGGAAAGTCAACTCTTATTAAATCAATCGTGGACCAGATTCCTTTTATTAAGGGTGAAAAGCGATTTGGCGCTAATGTTGAGGTTGGTTACTATGACCAAACCCAAAGCAAGCTGACACCAAGTAATACAGTATTGGATGAACTCTGGAATGATTTTAAACTGACACCAGAAGTTGAAATTCGCAATCGTCTAGGTGCCTTCCTTTTCTCAGGAGATGATGTCAAAAAATCAGTCGGCATGCTGTCAGGTGGGGAGAAAGCCCGTTTACTTCTGGCTAAACTTTCCATGGAAAACAATAATTTTTTGATTCTGGATGAGCCGACCAACCACTTGGATATTGATAGCAAGGAAGTGTTGGAAAATGCCTTGATTGACTTTGATGGAACCTTGCTATTTGTTAGCCATGACCGTTACTTTATCAATCGTGTGGCAACTCATGTCTTGGAATTGTCTGAGAATGGTTCGACCCTCTACCTTGGAGATTATGACTACTATGTTGAGAAGAAAGCAGAAGTAGAAATGATTCAAACTGAGGAAATTTCAACTACTAATCAAGCAAAAGAAGCAAGTCCAGTTAATGACTATCAGGCCCAGAAAGAAAGTCAAAAAGAAGTTCGCAAACTCATGCGACAAATCGAAAGTCTAGAAGCTGAAATTGAAGAGTTAGAAAGTCAAAGCCAAGCCATTTCTGAACAAATGTTGGAAACAAACGATGCCGACAAACTCATGGAATTGCAGGCTGAACTGGACAAAATCAGCCATCGTCAGGAAGAAGCTATGCTTGAATGGGAAGAATTATCGGAGCAGGTGTAAAAACATTTCTTTCTTACAATCAAAACTTGTCAATTTTTCCGCCCTTCTCGTTTGTGAGGAGGGCTTAGTTTATGGTAAAATAGTTTTATGAATAAAAGAATGAATGAGTTGGTCGCCTTGCTCAATCGCTATGCGACTGAGTACTATACCAGCGATAATCCGTCGGTTTCAGATAGTGAGTATGACCGCCTTTACCGTGAGTTGGTTGAGTTGGAGGCTGCCTATCCAGATCAAGTATTAGCAGACAGTCCGACCCATCGTGTTGGTGGCAAGGTTTTAGATGGTTTTGAAAAATACAGTCATCAGTATCCTCTTTATAGTTTGCAGGATGCTTTTTCACGTGAGGAGCTTGAAGCTTTTGATGCGCGTGTTCGTAAGGAAGTGGCTCATCCGACCTATATTTGTGAGCTGAAAATAGATGGCTTGTCTATCTCGCTGACGTATGAAAAGGGGATTTTAGTTGCTGGTGCAACACGTGGAGACGGTTCTGTTGGGGAAAATATCACGGAAAACCTCAAGCGTGTTAAGGACATTCCTTTAACTTTGCCAGAAGAACTTGATATCACAGTTCGTGGGGAATGTTATATGCCACGCGCTTCTTTTGACCAGGTCAACCAAGCTCGCCAAGAAAATGGAGAGCCTGAATTTGCCAATCCTCGTAATGCGGCAGCAGGAACCCTGCGTCAGCTGGATACAGCAGTAGTTGCCAAGCGCAATCTTGCTACCTTCCTCTATCAAGAAGCCAGTCCTTCAACTCGTGACAGTCAAGAAAAGGTTTTGAATCACCTTGAACAACTAGGTTTTGTAGTCAATCCTAAGCGAATCTTGGCTGAAAACATAGATGAAATCTGGAATTTTATCCAAGAAATAGGACAAGAACGTGAAAATCTGCCTTACGATATTGATGGAGTGGTAATCAAGGTCAACGACCTAGCAAGTCAAGAAGAACTCGGATTTACGGTTAAGGCTCCAAAGTGGGCAGTAGCCTACAAGTTTCCTGCTGAGGAAAAAGAAGCTAAACTCTTATCTGTTGATTGGACAGTTGGCCGTACGGGTGTTGTAACCCCGACTGCCAATCTAACACCAGTACAACTAGCTGGTACAACTGTTAGCCGTGCGACTCTACACAATGTGGATTATATTGCTGAAAAAGATATCCGCAAAGATGATACGGTTATCGTTTATAAGGCTGGAGATATTATCCCTGCCGTTTTACGTGTAGTAGAGTCCAAACGGATTTCTGAAAAAAAACTAGATATCCCTACAAACTGTCCAAGTTGTAACTCTGACTTGTTGCACTTTGAAGATGAAGTGGCTCTCCGTTGTATCAATCCACGTTGTCCTGCCCAAATTATGGAAGGTTTGATTCATTTTGCTTCTCGAGATGCCATGAATATTACAGGCCTGGGTCCATCTATTGTTGAGAAACTTTTCGCTGCCAATTTAGTCAAGGATGTGGCGGATATTTATCGTTTGAAAGAAGAAGATTTCCTCCTTTTAGAAGGGGTTAAGGAAAAGTCTGCTTCTAAACTCTATCAAGCCATTCAAGCATCAAAGGAAAATTCTGCCGAGAAGCTTTTATTTGGTTTGGGAATTCGCCATGTAGGAAGCAAGGCCAGTCAGCTCTTACTCCAACATTTCCATTCAATTGAAAATCTGGCTCAGGCAGATCCAGAAGAAGTGGCTAGTATCGAAAGTCTGGGAGGCGTGATTGCCAAGAGTCTTCAGACATTTTTTGCGACAGAAGGCTCAGAAATTCTCCTAAGAGAATTGAAAGAAGCTGGGGTAAATCTGGACTATAAAGGTCAGACTGTAGTGGCAGATGCGACCTTGTCTGGTTTGACCGTTGTATTGACTGGAAAATTGGAACGTCTCAAGCGTTCAGAAGCTAAAAGTAAACTCGAAAGTCTGGGTGCTAAGGTAACAGGCAGTGTTTCTAAAAAGACCGACCTCGTCGTGGCAGGTGCAGACGCTGGAAGTAAACTGCAAAAAGCACAAGAGCTTGGTATCGAGGTTCGAGATGAAGCTTGGCTAGAAAGTCTGTAATGATCGTTTAAAACAAGACTTTAGACAGTATAACTAGTTTGTTAATCGGGACAAAATCGGCCAAAAATTTATTAGTGAAAATTTATTAGTGAAATAGAAAGAAAATAGAAGTAAAAAGGAAAAATAAAAAATGTTTAATTACCCTATGCGCATTCATTACCATCGCAAGAATGGAGAATACGACACTTGTTCTTTTGTAAAAAGTCAGGACCAGCGAATTGATTTGCTGACCTACAAAGAAGATTATTTTGGTGCCTTATTTAGTTTTGAACACCCAAGTGCTCATGCCTTAGAAAGCTTGAATTTTGTCGTTCATACAGGCCAAACTAGTAAAGAATATGCTATCCGTTTTAATCACTATCCTCTTTTAACAGAGGTCTGGATTTTGGAAGGGGATGATAGGATTTATTACTCTGAAAATCCTGCTATCGCCAGTCCTTTCTATAAGAATCAAAATCCTTTTGCCTTTGACAAGGCCATTAATAGTGCTAGTTTTGACCATCATTGGGGGTACCAAGGGGAATTGGGGTGCCGTGTAGAGGACAATCAGGCTCATTTTGCTCTCTGGGCTCCAACAGCTACAGAAGTGCAGGTTGTTGTTTATGAATCAGCTGCTAATGATGCCCCTGTTTGGAAGACCTTTGAGATGGAGAGAGGCAATAGCTACTCTTATAATCATAAGGACAATACTATCGGTGTCTGGAGTTTGGATGTTGAGGAAGATTTGACTGGTAAGGCTTATCAGTATCAAGTCCAATTTCCTCATCATCAAAGTCTTACTCGCGACCCATACACAATTGCGACCAGTCCTGATGGCAAACGATCAGCTATCCTGAGCCATGAAGAAAAGCAAGTTGCAAACTTCGAGGTCAAGCACGGTTCAGAGGCTACTTGGCGCTTGGCAAATCCATGTAAGGCAGTTATTTGTGAAATGCACATTCGTGATTTGACCAAATCACCGACCTCAGGTGTGGATGAACATCTTCGTGGAACTTTCTTGGGTGCTGCTCAGACTGAAACGGTTAACCAGTACGGTCAGTCAACTGCTTTTGATCACATCAAGAAGCTGGGCTACAATTATGTTCAGTTGCAACCAATCGCAGATCGTCACAAAGAATACGATGAGGACGGGAATGTAACCTACAACTGGGGTTATGACCCACAAAACTATAACGCACCAGAAACGAGCCTTTCAACCAATCCAGAGGATCCTGCTCAGGTTATTCGTGATTTGAAGACCATGGTTCAAGCCTATCACGATGCAGGTATTGGTGTCATTATGGATGTGGTCTATAACCATACCTTCTCAGTCGTTGATGCACCTTTCCAAACAACAGTCCCTGATTACTATTATCGTATGAATCCAGACGGTACCTTCCAGAATGGAACGGGTGTTGGAAATGAAACAGCCAGCGAACATGAAATGTTCCGCAAGTATATGATTGATTCTCTTCTATACTGGGTGCAGGAATACAATATTGACGGCTTCCGTTTTGACTTGATGGGGATTCATGATGTCAAGACCATGCAGATGATTCGTCAGAGCTTGGATGAAATTGACCCTAACATTATCCTCTATGGAGAAGGTTGGGATATGGGAACAGGTCTTGCACCTTATGATAAGGCTAAGAAGGACAATGCCTACCAGATGCCAAACATCGGTTTCTTTAATGATAATCAGCGTGATGCTGTCAAAGGTGGAGAAGTTTACGGTGCTATCAAGTCAGGTTTTGTTAGTGGTGCTGCGACAGAACCAATTCTAGCCAAAGCAATCCTAGGCAGTCGTGAATTAGGAACCTATACACATCCAAAACAGGTCCTTAACTATGTAGAGGCCCATGACAATTACAATCTTCACGATTTGTTGGCAACCCTTCATCCAGACCAAAGTTCCGAGCAAATCATGCGTAAGGTCGAAACTGCCACAGCCATGAATCTACTTATGCAAGGGATGGCCTTTATGGAAATTGGTCAAGAATTTGGTCGTACCAAACTGGTTGCGACTGGTGAAAATGGTGAGCTGACCCATGATGATAGAGAACGTGCTATGAATAGCTATAACGCTCCTGACAGTGTGAACCAAGTGAACTGGGACTTGATTAATGAGCGTCAAGATAGTATTGCGTTTATCCGTCAGCTGATTCGATTGAAGACAGAAAGCAGTGCCTTTTCTTACCCAACTTATGATGAGATTTACCATCATGTTTTTGTTCATTCAGCCAACGAACATAGTGGTTGGATTGTCTATGAGATTCAAGGGGAAGAACATTTACTGGTTGTATTTAATGCTAAAGGGCAAGACTTCCAGTTTGAAAATGCTGGAAATCTAGAACTATTGGTGACCAATAGCCATTTAAGTGATAAAGACATGGTTGGTGGCGTCAGTGCCAGCGTTTTTAAAGTTTTGTAGAATAGATTTACAATTTTATTTTTTGTATGATTATATCAGAATATTTTTAAAAAATTAAAGGCTTTTCTATGGGTAGTGATGTTTTTTTTGATTATTTTTTGAAGTCACTTAGGTTTCATCTTGGTGATAGGTGTAAGGATATTGGATTTATAGAGTTTGTTAAAGATGAAAATAATAGTTTTATTATTATAAAGGATTATATTTTAGAATCATTAGTGGTGTTGTCAAATATTTTGAGTAAGGAGAGGATTCTGTTTTCTTGTGGGATTATTAATAGTAAGGGGGGAGTTACTGGAGTAGAAGTATGTATGAATGTATTAGAGTTAGAAAGATTAAATAATTTGTATAAGATATAGTTTTGAAGAATATTAAAAAACATAATGGCAACTGTCTATGTAGGATGTGTGCAGTTTATAGTATCAGTGTTTCCTAACGAAGTAAAGTATAGTGCGTTATACTTTACTTGGAAGTGGTGCCGAAAATATGCTAAACTACTAAAAAAACAATAAAATCAGGAGATTCGTTTCCTGATTTATTTTTTTACTTAAAATTATATTTTTGTTAGCTAAATAACGAACTTTATGATAGTATTATAAAAAACAATTCGTTTTCAAAGCGTTTCTGAAAATTTCTTGATTTACAAGTGAACACATCAGTGAATTTGTTGAAGACTTTCAAAAGATTTTTTTGCAAATTCCGTAATTTACTTGAATCTTCCCTAAAAAGGTAGTATAATAAATCTATAGAAAACGCTTACAGAAATAGGAGGGTGTATGGATAAGAAAAAAGCTTTAAAAACCTTTATGACAGGTGAAAATTTTCACCTCCAGCACTATCTGGGAGCTCATAGGGAAGAAAAAAATGGAGAGTATGGCTATACTTTTCGTGTGTGGGCGCCTAATGCTCAAGCTGTTCACTTGGTAGGGGATTTCACTAATTGGGTTGAAAATCAAATTCTGATGGAACGGAATGAATTTGGAGTCTGGGAAGTCTTTACCAGTCTTGCTCAAGAAGGCCAAATTTATAAGTACCATATCACACGTGCAAATGGTCATCAGCTGATGAAGATTGACCCTTTGGCTGTACGGTATGAGGCACGACCTGGTACTGGGGCTATTTTAACAGATATTCCAGAAAAGAAATGGAAGGATGGTCTCTGGCTAGCTCGTAGAAAACGTTTGAGCTTTGAAGAGCGTCCTGTCAATATTTACGAGGCTCATGCTGGCTCTTGGAAGAGAAATCCTGATGGCAGCCCCTATAGTTTTGCTCAATTGAAAGATGAACTCATTCCTTACTTGGTTGAGATGAATTATACTCACATTGAGTTTATGCCTTTGATGTCTCACCCACTAGGTTTGAGTTGGGGCTATCAGCTTATGGGTTATTTTGCTTTAGAGCATGCCTATGGTCGTCCTGAAGAGTTTCAAGATTTTGTTGAGGAATGTCACTTAAACAATATAGGCGTTATTGTAGACTGGGTACCTGGTCACTTTACTATCAATGATGATGCCTTGGCCTATTATGATGGAACACCGACTTTTGAATACCAAGACCATAATAAGGCTCATAACTACGGTTGGGGAGCTCTCAATTTTGACCTTGGAAAGAATGAAGTCCAGTCTTTCTTGATTTCTAGTATTAAGTTTTGGATTGATTTTTATCATTTAGATGGTATTCGCGTGGATGCGGTTAGCAACATGCTCTATCTTGACTACGATGATGCTCCATGGACACCTAATAAAGATGGTGGCAATCTCAACTATGAGGGTTACTATTTCCTTCAACGCTTGAATGATGTGATTAAACTAGTTCATCCAGACGTTATGATGATAGCTGAGGAAAGTTCTTCAGCTACTCAGATTACTGACACCAAGGATTCAGATGGTCTAGGATTTGACTACAAATGGAATATGGGTTGGATGAATGACATCCTCCGTTTCTATGAAGAAGATCCGATTTATCGTAAATATGACTTTAACCTGGTGACTTTCAGCTTTATGTATGTCTTCAAGGAGAATTATCTCCTACCATTCTCACACGATGAAGTGGTTCATGGCAAGAAGAGTATGATGCACAAGATGTGGGGAGATCGTTATAATCAATTCGCAGGATTGCGTAATCTCTACACTTACCAAATTTGTCACCCAGGTAAAAAATTGCTCTTCATGGGTAGTGAATATGGGCAATTCCTAGAATGGAAATCTGAAGAACAGTTGGAATGGTCTAATATAGAAGACCCAATGAATGCTAAGATGAAGTATTTCACTTCTCAGCTAAACCAGTTTTATAAAGACCATCGCTGTCTGTGGGAAATTGATAATAGTTATGATGGTATTGAAATCATCGATGCGGATAATAGAGACCAGAGTGTTCTTTCCTTCATCCGTAAGGGTAAGAAGGATGATATGTTAGTCTGTATCTTTAATATGGCACCTGTTGAACGAAAAGATTTTACAATTGGACTTCCTGTTGCAGGGATTTACGAAGAAGTCTGGAATACTGAGTTAGAAGAGTGGGGAGGCGTTTGGAAAGAACATAATCAAACTGTGCAAACGCAAGAAGGACTATGGAAAGATTATGAGCAGACCTTGACCTTTACCCTACCGGCTATGGGAGCAAGTGTTTGGAAAATCAAACGCCGCTTGAAACCTACTAAAACCGTCACAAGTAAAAACCAAAAAGGAGTAGAAAATGAAGAATGAAATGTTAGCTTTGATTCTTGCTGGTGGGCAAGGAACTCGTCTCGGTAAACTCACTCAAAGCATCGCAAAACCAGCTGTGCAATTTGGTGGGCGCTACCGTATCATTGACTTTGCTCTTTCAAACTGTGCCAACTCAGGCATCAACAATGTTGGAGTCATTACACAGTACCAACCACTTGCTCTCAACAACCATATTGGGAATGGTTCAAGCTGGGGACTAGATGGTATCAATTCTGGTGTCTCTATTCTTCAACCTTATTCTGCAAGTGAAGGAAATCGTTGGTTTGAGGGGACTAGCCACGCTATTTACCAAAATATTGATTATATCGATAGTGTCAATCCTGAGTATGTTTTGATTCTCTCTGGAGACCACATCTACAAAATGGACTATGATGACATGCTCCAGTCTCACAAGGATAATAATGCCAGCTTGACAGTAGCAGTTTTAGACGTCCCTCTTAAGGAAGCTAGCCGTTTTGGTATCATGAATACAGATGCAAACAATCGTATTGTTGAATTTGAAGAAAAACCAGCTCAACCTAAATCTACCAAAGCTTCTATGGGAATTTACATTTTTGATTGGCAACGTCTCCGCAATATGCTTGTTGCTGCTGAAAAGAGCAATGTCGATATGTCAGACTTTGGTAAAAATGTCATTCCAAATTACCTTGAGTCAGGTGAAAGTGTTTATGCCTACGAATTTAATGGTTACTGGAAAGATGTTGGTACGATTGAATCGCTTTGGGAAGCTAACATGGAATATATTTCACCGGAAAATGCCTTGGATAGCCGTAACCGTCAATGGAAGATTTACTCAAGAAACTTAATTTCACCACCAAACTTCCTTGGGGCAAATGCTCACGTGGAAGATTCCTTGGTTGTTGATGGCTGTTTCGTAGATGGAACTGTTAAACATTCTATCCTCTCAACAGGTGCGCAGGTTCGCG
>NZ_JAJNSA010000070.1:0-12682 GCF_027497875.1 Streptococcus sp. SM3
AAACCTAACTTTTTATACAGGTGAACCGCTCGTTCATTGCGCACTTGGACATTCAAGATTAATTTCCTAAGAACACCGGTCGAGTGCGCCCACTCGATTCCTTCTTCCAACAAGATCTGTCCAAGCCCTTGATTCCAATAAGCTTTTCGAACCACAATAAAGACATCTCCAATATGCTGAACAGACCGTTGAGAAGCCGCAGTGATATTTAACAAAGCTGCCAGTTCCTGATCTAGAAATAACAAGAGGCAAATCCGATTATCCGCCATTTCTTGGACCATTAGAAAATGCTCCATGTCTGCTGGAGACATGCCTATCCCAGCTTCATCTAGCGTCATGTAATCTGACTCTTTCCCAACTTGATTTAAGAAATCAATGACAAGAGCCGCGTCTGCACTTTCAGCTTGCCGAATTTCTAATGTCACTTCCTTTTCCTTAGTCATCGGTTTTTTCCACCTGCTCAAAGGATGCTAGTAAAGCTTCTGCACGCGCTCCATGAGCCTCAAAAGCCAACTCTCGCCCATCTTCCAATTTTCGGATAAAAATTTTAAGATAAGCATCTGAGAGACTCGGCTCAATCAACTCTCCCCATTCAATAATGGTAGCACCATCTCCAAACAGAAAATCATCTAAATCAATCGAATCTGGATCATTCCCAATCCGGTAAACATCCAAGTGGTACAAAGGCAAGCGGCCTTCGTATTCACGAACAATGGTATAGGTCGGACTTTTAATCATCTGATCAATCCCTAACCCCTTTGCAATTCCTTTAGTAAAGGTTGTTTTTCCTGCCCCTAGATCACCTGATAAGATGATCACATCTTGCTTTTCTAAGAGTTTTCCTAGCTGTTTTCCTAGAGCAATCAGCTCTGTTTCATTGTGACTAATCATTTCTCTATTATACCAAACTTTTTAAAAATCTGCTCTTTCTTTTAGAAATTGTTCCACTCAGGTTTGCTTTTTAGATAGATAGTCAAACTATTTTAAAGCAAAATAAGTTAAGTGATGCTGCAAAAAAATAAATTTGAGTTCCAATTTTTAAATCGATTTAAGAAAATACTGAAACTTTCCGCTGTGAGAAAAGTGCCTGAAACAATAACGTTTCAGGCACTCGGAATTATTGAGACCTTAGGCTCAATAATTAGTCATGGAACTTCAAAGAAGTTCGCTGACGTCCGTACTCACCTAAGGAATGTTTTTGGTATAACTTTGTCTTCAATCTGAAAGGAATGGGAGACAACTCCCATTCCTTTTTGGCACTTTTCTGATACTTAATTCAAAGCCATGCTAATGTAGTTTAAAATAAAGAGAACATCCAAGATCCAAATCATGCTGTGCACTTCTTTGGCTTGTCCTTTAACCACTTTCACCAAGCTATAGGTGATAAATCCAGCAGCGATCCCTTGTGTAATCGAGTAGCTGAAGCCCATAAAGATAGAGGTGAAGAAGGCAGGAACTGCTTCTGACATATCTTCCCAATGGATATTTTTCAAACCACTCAACATCATGATCCCAACAACAATCAAAATTGGAGCTGTAGCAGCGGTCGGTACAATCGCCAACAAAGGACTAAAGAGACTTGAAATAGCAAAACAGATCGCTACAACCAAGGCTGTCAGACCAGTTCGTCCACCAGCTCCAATACCAGCTGCAGATTCAACATACGTCGTTACGTTTGAAGTTCCTGCAATGGCTCCGACTGAAGTCGCTACAAGGTCTGAATAGAGGGCCTTATCTAATTTCGCTGATTGATGGTTTTCCCCATTTGTCGCAACAATCCCAACTTTTTCACCCGTACCGATTAAAGTTCCAATTGTATCAAAAATATCGGTCAAGGAGAAGGCTAAGATGGCCATTAAGGTCTCAGGCAAACGAGACGTATTGGAAATCAAGGAACCCAATCCTTTCGATCCCAAAGCTTGACCAAAGATCGTGCCTAAATCATTAAAGGCAGCTCCTAGATGGTTACTTGCAAAGTCAATTTTAGTAATATCAACCACATGGATGAGAATTCCAAGCACAGTCGTTGCTAAGATAGAAAGGATAATCCCTCCCTTAATCCCTTTGACAACAAAGAAAATAGTAATCGCAAGACCAACAAGGGCCAAGAGGACAGCTGGATTGTTAAAATCAACCAATCCAGGAACAGCAGAGGCATTGGCTGAGATCGTTGCATTCGCCTTATCTGCTCCTTCTCCAACCACTGTATAGGTATGAGGGTCAATCGTGAATTTCAAAAATCCTGCATTCTTAATCCCAACATAGGCCAAGAAAATCCCGATCCCCGCTGAAATAGCAGACCGAAGAGCAGTCGGAATCGATTCGATGATCATCTTCCGAACATTTGTCAATGTGATAATCAATGAAATCACACCACAAATGAAGACCATTCCCAAAGCTTCCTGCCATGAGTAGCCCATACCAAATACAACAGTAAAGGTAAAGAAGGCATTCAAGCCCATCCCAGGTGCTTGTGCATAAGGTAAATTGGCATAAAAAGCCATCATCAAGGTCCCGACAACAGATCCAATAATCGTTGCAAGGAAGACTCCTTGAGCTGGCATACCTGTTTGTGACAACATTTGAGGGTTTACGAAGAGGATATAACTCATCGCAAAAAAGGTTGTCAAACCAGCAAGAACCTCTGTCCGAACAGTGGTTCCATGTTCTGAAAGTTTAAAAAACTTATCCATTTCAGAATAAACTCCTTTTTCATCATTCTCGCTCTCAATCAATTTGCGAACGTTATTTCTATTTTACCAAAAGATCTTTCGTCTTTCAAGAATCCCGCTTCTCTTCTCGATTTTTGAGCGCTTTTCCGATTTTTCTGATATAATGGTCTCATTCTTCTCGAAAGGAACTGAAATATGCATAAAAAAATGATCGCTCTAGATCTAGACGGTACCCTCTTAAATTCCGAAAGCAAATTGAGCGACTTTACCATTGATACGATTAAAAAAATTAGTGCTCTCGGCCATAAAGTCATTATTACAACAGGCCGCCCCTATCGTATGGCACACACCTACTACAAACAACTAGAGCTAGATACTCCAATGATCAATTTTAACGGCTCCCTTACGCACCTACCTGAGAAAAAATGGACAGATGAACAATGTTTGACTTTAGATAAAAAATACCTGTTAGATATGGTCGCTAACCGAGACACTATCCAAGCGGACTTTATAGCAGGCGAATACCGCAATAAATTCTTTATTACCGATCCAAATGAGCACGTTGCAGATCCTAAATTATTCGGGATTGAATCTTTCCAACCAGAAAATCAATTCAATCCCGAGCGGGTAACGAGCGACCCAAACTGTATTCTCTTTCAAACGAAAGCGGAAGACAAATATGCTCTGGCAGATGAAATGAATCGGCATTATGACTACAATCTGTCTATCAATACTTGGGGTGGTCCCTTAAATATTCTGGAATGCAATCCCAAAAATGTGACCAAAGCATCTGCTCTGACCTACCTTCTAGATAAACTCAATATGGATCAGAAGGATTTGATTGCCTTTGGAGACGAGCACAACGATACCGACATGCTAGCTCTCGCTGGTCATGGATACGCCATGAAAAACGCGAGCTCTGTCCTACTTCCTTACGCGGATTCCGTCACAGATTTTACCAATAATGAGGACGGTGTCGCGCGCCAACTCATTCAATTATTCTTATAATAGGAACAGACATGAGCTATCCCCTCATGTCTTTTTCTGCGCCAAATCCTTAATCGGTTAATCAATACCGCCCCTTTTTTCCATTTTTTTCATTGCCTCGTCATCTGGTTTGTGATATTATTAACATAGTTATTAAAGAAGCGCTTTCAAAAATTTTAAACCGCTTCTCGTTCACTTAAGGAGGAACAAAATGAAAGCTGTTGTTGTAAATCCAGAAGGTACTGGTGTTGAAATCGTTGCAAACAAAGACATGCGTCCACTTGAAACAGGGGAAGCACTTGTTCAAATCGAATACTGTGGTGTCTGCCACACTGACTTGCACGTTGCTCACGGGGACTTCGGTAAAGTTCCAGGCCGTGTTCTTGGACACGAAGGAATCGGTATTGTTAAAGAAGTTGCTCCAGATGTCAAGAGCCTAAAAGTTGGGGATCGTGTCAGTGTCGCATGGTTCTTCGAGGGATGTGGAACTTGTGAATACTGTACAACTGGTCGTGAAACTCTTTGCCGTACTGTAAAAAATGCTGGTTACTCTGTTGATGGAGGGATGGCTGAACAATGTATCGTTACTGCAGATTACGCAGTGAAAGTACCTGAAGGATTAGATCCAGCCCAAGCATCTTCTATTACGTGTGCAGGTGTTACCACTTATAAAGCCATCAAAGAAGCCAAAGCTGAACCAGGACAATGGATTGTTATCTATGGAGCTGGTGGACTAGGAAACTTGGCTGTTCAATATGCTAAGAAAGTCTTCAACGCACATGTCATCGCTGTCGATATCAACAATGATAAACTAGAATTGGCGAAAGAAGTTGGTGCAGACTTTGTCATCAACGGTCGCGAAGTTGAAGATGTCCCAGGATTGATTAAAGAAAAAACAAATGGTGGAGCTCACTCTGCTGTCGTAACAGCTGTTTCTAAAGTAGCTTTCAACCAAGCAGTAGATTCTGTTCGTGCAGGTGGCCGCGTGGTCGCAGTTGGTCTTCCTTCTGAAATGATGGACCTCAGCATTGTGAAAACTGTATTAGATGGTATCCAAGTCATTGGTTCTCTTGTAGGAACTCGTAAAGATTTGGAAGAAGCTTTCCAATTTGGTGCAGAAGGCCTGGTAGTCCCTGTCGTTCAAAAACGTCCAGTAGAAGATGCTGTCAAAGTCTTTGATGAAATGGAAGCTGGAACCATTCAAGGACGTATGGTACTTGACTTTACAAACTAAACAACTGAACCTACAGGACTAGCCCAACTGGGCTAGTCTTTTTGAGTGCTCTCAATCACTCTAATTTACAATTTGTTATATATTTATTTTTGTTTTTGAGAATATTGCTTGATTGTCGGAATTTTTTCATTAAGAAAAAAATCCTATAAAACATATCTATTATTGATTTTTTAAGCATCAACAAGTAATAAATAAAATGCATTCAAGAGCATTCTTTTTCTATCTAACGATAATTTAATATAATAAATCAATGTTTTTACATCGAGATTTTGATAGAAAAATTGACTTAAGTGTGGAAACGATTTATAATAAAGTAGCTTAAAGTTTTCTTAAACTGAAAGTCAAACAAATTTTATAAGGAGGAATGTCAATAATGAGTATTGGTATCATTATTGCTAGCCACGGTGAATTTGCAGCTGGAATCCACCAATCCGGCTCGATGATCTTTGGAGATCAAGAGAAAGTTCAAGTGGTTACGTTCATGCCAAGTGAAGGCCCGGATGATCTCTATGCTAAATTTAATGCAGCTGTTGCCGCATTTGATGCAGAAGATGAAGTCTTGGTTTTGGCTGACCTTTGGAGTGGTTCTCCATTTAACCAAGCAAGTCGCGTCATGGGAGAAAATCCAGATCGTAAATTTGCGATCATCACAGGATTAAACCTTCCGATGTTGATTCAAGCTTATACAGAACGTTTGATGGATGCAAATGCCGGCGTTGATCAAGTCGCTGCAAACATCATCAAGGAAGCAAAAGACGGTGTCAAAGCCCTTCCAGAAGAATTAAACCCTGTTGAAGAAGCTAGTACAGCCGCTGCTGCTCCTGTAGCCCAAGCTGCTATTCCAGAAGGAACAGTTATCGGAGATGGAAAACTCAAGATTAACCTTGCCCGCTTAGATACACGTCTTCTTCATGGACAAGTCGCAACTGCTTGGACACCCGATTCAAAAGCTGATCGGATCATTGTTGCTTCAGATTCTGTTGCTAAAGATGAACTCCGTAAGGAATTGATCAAACAAGCGGCACCAAATGGTGTGAAAGCAAACGTTGTCCCAATTCAAAAATTGATCGACGTTGCAAAAGATCCACGTTTCGGAAATACCCATGCTTTGATCTTATTTGAAACACCTCAAGATGCTCTTCGCGCCATCGAAGGTGGTGTTCCGATTAAAACCTTGAACGTTGGTTCAATGGCCCACTCAACTGGTAAAACCATGGTTAACAATGTGTTGTCAATGGATAAAGATGACGTGGCTACATTTGAAAAAATGCGTGATCTTGGAGTAGAATTTGACGTCCGTAAAGTGCCAAATGACTCTAAGAAAGATTTGTTTGACTTAATTAACAAAGCCAACGTTCAATAATCGATTACTTACGAAAGGATTTTAAACATGTCTATTATTTCTATGGTATTAGTGGTCGTTGTTGCCTTCTTAGCAGGTCTTGAAGGTATCCTTGACCAATTCCAATTCCACCAACCACTTGTTGCTTGTACCTTAATCGGTTTGGTAACAGGTAACCTGACTGCTGGCGTTATGCTTGGTGGTTCACTTCAATTTATTGCACTTGGCTGGGCAAACATTGGTGCCGCAGTTGCACCCGATGCTGCTCTTGCATCTGTCGCTGCTGCCATCATCATGGTACTTGGGGGAGACTTCAGTGCAAAAGGAATCGCTGTCGCTCAAAGTGTCGCTATTCCGCTTGCAGTTGCTGGTCTTTTCTTGACCATGATCGTCCGTACCCTTTCCGTTGGTTTGGTCCACACTGCCGACGCTGCTGCTAGAAAAGGGGATATCAAAGGTGTAGAACGCGCTCACTTTGTGGCCCTTCTTCTTCAAGGTCTTCGTATCGCCATTCCTGCAGCCCTCTTGTTGATGATTCCTGCTGAAACTGTTAAAACTGCTCTTGAACAAATGCCAAAATGGCTCTCTGATGGAATGCAAATCGGTGGTGGTATGGTTGTAGCCGTTGGTTATGCCATGGTTATCAACATGATGGCGAGCCGTGAAGTATGGCCATTCTTTGCCATCGGTTTTGCTCTTGCAGCCGTTAGCCAATTAACTTTGATCGCTCTTGGAGCAATTGGTGTTGCCCTTGCCTTGATCTACCTTACTCTTTCTAAGAAAGGTGGCAATGGAGGTGGCGGTGCCGCTACTTCTAACGATCCAATTGGCGACATTCTCGAAGACTATTAAGAAAGGTGTGACACTATCATGACTGAAAAATTACAATTATCTAAATCAGATCGTCAAAAAGTTTGGTGGCGTTCAACCTTCTTGCAAGGTTCTTGGAACTATGAACGGATGCAAAACTTGGGTTGGGCATACTCATTGATCCCAGCTATCAAAAAACTCTACACAAAGAAAGAAGACCAAGCGGCTGCTCTTGAGCGTCACATGGAATTCTTTAACACTCACCCATACGTTGCCGCTCCTATCATCGGGGTAACGCTTGCTCTTGAAGAAGAAAGAGCAAACGGTGCTGCTATTGACGATGCTGCTATCCAAGGGGTTAAAATTGGTATGATGGGTCCTTTGGCGGGTATCGGAGATCCAGTATTCTGGTTTACAGTACGTCCTATCCTTGGTGCTCTTGGTGCATCACTTGCTGCGTCTGGTAACATCCTTGGCCCACTCATCTTCTTTATCGCATGGAATGCGATTCGTATGGCCTTCTTGTGGTACACGCAAGAACTTGGCTACAAAGCAGGTTCTGAAATTACCAAAGATATGTCTGGTGGGATCTTGCAAGACATCACTAAAGGGGCTTCTATCCTTGGGATGTTCATCCTCGCTGTCTTGGTAGAACGTTGGGTATCTATTAAATTCATCTTTAATGTTTCTTCTGTCAAATTAGGCGACAAAGCTTATATCCACTGGGATAAACTTCCTGAAGGATACAAGGGTATCCAAGAAGCCTTCGCTCAAGTTGGCTCAGGTCTCTCTCAAACACCTGAAAAAGTTACGACTTTCCAACAAAACTTGGATTCATTGATTCCTGGTTTGATGGGATTACTTCTTACTTTTGCTTGTATGTGGTTGTTGAAGAAAAAAGTATCTCCAATCACTATCATCATCGCCCTCTTTGTAATCGGTGTATTAGCACACGTTGCTGGCTTGATGTAAGCAAAGATCAACTAAAAAGAAGGTTTCGGCCTTCTTTTTATTATGATATAATGGAGTGAACAGCAATACAGGAGGATCTCATGGCTCAATCATTGAATAAAACCGTTGAATTCCATACTACAGGGGTTTCTTACCTTGGAGTGGGGGGAAAGGTTGGAAAAATCCTAGTCGGGAATGCCGCTTTTGAATATTATGCGGATGCAAATGTAGAAGACTACATCCAAATTCCCTGGCAAGAAATCGAGCGAATCGGAGCCAATGTATCCGGACGTAAAATTAGCCGCCATTTTGAAATCTATACCAGAGAATCAAAATTTCTCTTTGCTTCAAAAGACTCTGGAAAAATTTTAAAGATTGCTCGGGAACATCTAGGGAATGATAAAATTGTCAAACTTCCTACGTTGATCCAAATCATCACGGCTAAAATTAAAAATCTATTTGCAAAATAGGATCTTTTCTTGTATAATAGACGCAAACGGATAAGTAAGTTAAGAGTCTCTTTCAGAAAGTCTGCGGTTACTGCGAGCAGATAGAAATCTTAATTGAAATTCTACCGTTTCTTTAAAATACAATATCGAATCAAGTGCACACCTGTGAAGTTGGATGGAACCGTGGCTCTGCCACTCCAACACTCTAACAGGTGTGTTTTTTGTTAAAGGAGAAGCTATGTTAGATATTAAACGGATTCGTACAGACTTTGATGCGGTTGCTAAAAAATTGGCAACACGTGGCGTAGATGCAGCTATTTTGAATGAAATGAAAGAAATCGATGCCAAACGTCGAGATATCTTAGTCAAAGTAGAAAATCTCAAAGCAGAGCGTAACACTGTATCTGCTGAAATCGCACAAGCTAAACGCAACAAAGAAAATGCAGATGATAAGATTGCTGCCATGCAAACCCTCTCTGCAGAAGTCAAAGCATTGGATACAGAATTGGCTGAAATCGATGCCAAATTAACTGAATTCACTACTACCCTTCCAAACATCCCTGCTGATAGTGTCCCTGTTGGAGCAGATGAGGATGACAACGTTGAGGTTCGTCGTTGGGGAACACCGCGCGAATTTGGCTTCGAACCAAAAGCTCACTGGGATTTAGGAGAAGGCCTTGATATCCTTGACTGGGAACGCGGGGCTAAAGTTACTGGTGCTCGTTTCCTCTTCTACAAAGGTCTTGGAGCTCGCTTAGAACGCGCTATCTACAACTTCATGTTGGACGAACATGGCAAGGAAGGCTACACTGAAGTCATCACACCCTACATGGTCAACCATGATTCTATGTTTGGTACTGGACAATATCCAAAATTCAAGGAAGATACTTTTGAACTTAGCGATACTAATTATGTCCTCATTCCAACTGCTGAAGTTCCTTTGACAAACTACTACCGCGATGAAATTCTTGATGGGAAAGACCTTCCAATCTACTTCACCGCTATGAGTCCATCATTCCGTTCAGAAGCTGGTTCAGCTGGTCGTGATACTCGTGGATTGATCCGTTTGCACCAATTCCATAAGGTTGAAATGGTGAAATTTGCCAAACCAGAAGATTCATATGGTGAATTGGAAAAAATGGTTGTCAATGCTGAAAATATCCTTCAAAAACTGAACCTTCCATACCGTGTAGTAGCTCTCTCAACGGGAGACATGGGCTTCTCAGCTGCCAAGACTTACGACTTAGAAGTATGGATTCCAGCGCAAAACACCTACCGTGAAATCTCAAGCTGTTCCAATACAGAAGATTTCCAAGCTCGCCGTGCGCAAATCCGCTACCGTGATGAAGCAGATGGCAAGGTAAAACTCCTTCACACTTTGAACGGTTCTGGGTTGGCTGTCGGACGTACCGTTGCTGCTATTCTTGAAAACTATCAAAACGAAGACGGTTCTGTGACCATTCCAGAAGTCCTTCGCCCATACATGGGTGGCGCAGAAGTCATCGCACCAAAATAAAGTTTAAAAAAACTGAGTCTTGCAAATTGCAAGCTCAGTTTTTTAATATTTACGAAAACGTTGGTAGCGTTGCTCCAAAAGATCTTCGAGAGGCAAGGCTTGTAAAACCTTTAACTCTTCCTGTAATTCCTTCTTCACTTGAGCCAGTAGTTCTCCATTTGAAAATCCATGCTCGGGAATCACCTTATCGACAATTTCCATATTTAACAATTCGTGAGAAGTAATCTTCATCAACTCTGCTGCTTCCATGGCACGACTTCCATCTTTCCAAAGAATAGAGGCAAAACCTTCTGGACTCAAGACCGCATAGATGGAGTTCTCAAGCATCCAGACCTTATCTGCCACAGCAAGAGCCAAGGCACCACCAGAGCCACCTTCTCCGATGATAATCGCGATAATTGGAACTTTTAGATCACTCATTTCCATGAGGTTGCGGGCAATGGCTTCCCCTTGTCCTCGTTCTTCAGCACCAACACCGGGATAAGCACCCGCTGTATTGATAAAGGTCACAACTGGACGGCCAAATTTCTCCGCTTGCTTCATGAGACGCAAAGCTTTTCGATAGCCTTCTGGATGTGGTTGCCCAAAATTACGTTTTAGATTATCCTGAAGATTTTTTCCTTTTTGGATTCCAACGACTGTAACCGTTTGATCGCCTAAGCGTCCAATCCCACCAATCACCGCACCATCATCACGGAAGTTTCGATCTCCATGCAATTCGATAAAATCATCAAAAATTCCTTGAGCAAAATCAAGCGCAGTCAATCTTCCTTGGTCACGTGCTTCTTTAATAATCTGTGTTATTTTACTCATGTTTACCTCCATGAAGGGCTAATAATTGTCCAACTGTCGCTCGGATTTGACTTCTCTCCACGATCAAGTCTACAAATCCATGTTCTTGCAGAAATTCTGCTTTTTGGAAATCATCTGGCAATTTTTCACGCACAGTTGATTCGATCACGCGTCGACCAGCAAACCCGACCAAGGCTTGACTCTCTGCCATGATAATATCACCTTCCATAGCAAATGAGGCTGTCACCCCACCAGTTGTCGGATCTGTCAATACCGTCAAATAGAACAATTTTTCTTTAGAATGACGTTGAACAGCCGCAGAAATTTTTGCCATTTGCATCAAACTCACGATTCCTTCTTGCATCCGAGCACCACCGGAAGCGGTAAAGAGAACAACTGGCAATTTTTCTTTTGTCGCAAATTCAAATAAACGAGTAATTTTTTCGCCTACTACAGAACCCATTGAAGCCATGATAAAGTTGGAATCCATGATCCCAAGCGCAACTTTTTTCCCTTTAATCAAGGCAGTGCCAGTCAGGACAGCTTCATCCAGTCCTGTCATTTCCCGCACTGCTGCTAATTTCTTCTTATAATTTGGGAAATTCAAAGGATCTGTCGTTTCGATTCCTGTAAACATTTCTTCAAAGCTAGCTGGATCCACTGTCAACGCCAAGCGTTCTTTAGCAGAAATACGGAAGGTATAGCCACAATTCGGGCATACTCGTTCACTACCTAAATCCTTTTGGTAAATGGTATGTTTACAACCTGGGCATTGTGAAAATAGTTCATCAGGAACTTCAGGTTTTGGCTGAGGCTCCTTCCAGGCTGACCTATTCGGATTGATCCGAATATATTTATCTTTTTTAGAAAATAATGCCATTACTTACTCCTTATAATATGCTACAGTATCTGAAGCATTACTATAAAAGCCTGAAACTGTGAAGATGATGTTCATACTTCCCTCACAAGTCCAGGCTTTTTCATCATTCCTTATTATAATTTGGAAGGAATTGTTCCATCAAAAATGCAGTGTCATAATCACCAGCGATCACATGTGAATCTGAAATCAAATCCAACTGGAAACTGCTATTGGTTGTGACACCATCGATTTCCAACTCATAAAGAGCACGCTGCATTTTCATCAGTGCATCAAAGCGATTTTCACCATGGACAATGATCTTGGCAATCATACTATCATAGTATGGTGGAATCGTATAACCAGGATACACAGCAGAATCCACACGCAAGCCAACCCCACCACTTGGAAGATAGAGATTAGTGATCTTACCTGGGCTTGGTGCAAAGTTGAAGGAAGGATTTTCCGCATTGATCCGGCATTCAATCGCATGGCCTTTAATGACAATATCCTCTTGAGTAACGGATAATTCTTGGCCAGCTGCGATTTTAATCTGTTCCTTAACGATATCAACTCCTGTTACAAATTCTGTGACAGGATGCTCCACTTGCACACGGGTATTCATTTCCATAAAGTAGAACTCACCCTTGCCTTCATCATACAAGAATTCAATCGTTCCAGCATTCTCATACCCAACTGATTCAGCAGCCCGAACAGCAGCAGAACCAATTTGATTACGAAGAGTTTTTCCGATAGCAATTGAAGGGGATTCTTCTAGAACTTTTTGGTTGTTCCGTTGAAGAGAGCAATCGCGTTCACCTAAGTGAATGACATGTCCATGCTGATCCGCTAAAATCTGTACTTCAATGTGGCGTGCCGGATAAATCACCCGCTCCATATACATAGCACCATTCCCAAAAGCAGCTTGAGCTTCTGAGGAAGCAGATTCAAAAGCAGCAACCAAATCTTCTGGTTTTTCAACCTTCCGAATTCCCTTACCACCGCCTCCTGCAGATGCTTTCAACATCACAGGGTAACCAATACGTTCTGCAATCTCGAGGGCTTCTTCAGCA
>NZ_JAJNSA010000071.1:0-12620 GCF_027497875.1 Streptococcus sp. SM3
AGGATATCAAACTTGGGAATGCAGGGGATATTCAGACTAAAGCAGGAAATCCCATCAGAGATACGCTTTTCATGGGGAATGACAAGCTGTATCATGATGTTGGGAATGTCTTTGTGACGGCGAGTGCTATCATGATTCCCATAGGGCAGACTCAGAGCGTTGTCAAGGGCTTGACCCAGTTTGCGATAGGGGAAGCCGGTGCCTATACAGCGGGTCAGGTTGCCTATCATGGGACTAAGCTCCTAGGTGGTAGTGAGGAAGACGCCCAAACCGCAAACTTTATCGGGAATATAGTAGGAGGCTATGTGACCTCCTCAGCAGCCAGCAAGTTTAGTCTCAATAAACTGAAAAATAACGTATCTGAACAAAATTTTGCTAACTACAGAGAGTTTTCAACTACAAAGATTGATGATTTCAAGACAAATTTCAAAGATGTCGAGACTAGGATAACCGTTGAGACACGTAATGCAACAGGAGAAATTCAACGTATCCAATTAAAAGCAGTCGGTGTAGATGAAACTGGAAAAATTCGTATTCAAGATTATACAACTGCAAAAGATGGTTTAACCATTAAACGCCAAGATATTCTGGATAATCTATCAAAACATGGCGGTACTATCGTAGGTGAAGGAAAAGGTCGCTTTACAGGTGGCACTAAAATTGAACCAGGAACTCGAATTGAGATTATCTCTCAAAAAACATCGGATATTTCAATTGAACATGTGTCACCAGAAATCAAAAAATCAACCTTTGCAAAATTCGATGAACTTGCAAGTAGGGAAACAAGTTGGAATACAGCAGAGAAGCAGGCATCTTTCAAGGATTCTTTTGATATGTATGCGGAACGTGCTGTTAAAGAAGGGGCAGTCCCAAATAAAGAAACCTTTTACAAGATGTATGAGGCTAGACAGTACGATTATCCAGAAACCTACAAAGAAGCTATTAAGAAGCCCTATTTAGAAGGTGGAGCCTCTTCTGTTGTTAATGGAGATAGTATAGAAAACTTCGTTTTTGATGAAGATGCTTCTTCTATAGGACGTGTAACCCAAGATGGGATTGGCCAAGGAAACTTTGCGACTAGTATTGTAGAAGACTCTGCCCTCTTATATGATAAAAGTGGGACTCTTAAATCAGGTCATGAGATTGCGACAGTCAAAGGTGTGAGTGATAATACTTATAAATCAGGTATCTATCAATATGAATACAGTCCTGAGCTAGTTAGAAATATGGATAAAGAAGGTCTACTACAATTTCCAAACGGGGACACGCCAGGTTCATCATCCTTAAATATTCCAGGTGCTAAAACCTGGGCGGGTTCTGACATTCATATGTCTGAGAGCGAACTACTTATGCCGTCAATTGATATGAAGGGACATTTTTATGATGACTTTCTATCTGCGATTGAACGCCAAGGCTATTATGAAATCAAAAATCCACGTGTCTATAGACCAGGCACTAATGAAATTATTTCAGTTGAAGGGATTTTTAGAATTAACCAATGGAGTAAATAAATGAAGAAATTTGAAATACCAGAGCCTAAAGAATATGAATCTTTTGTTAATTTTTATCGTGATATGATGAGAGAAGGGAAAGAGGGGGAAGCTTTTTTAGGTACAAATCCAAAATATCGTATATGGCAAAGGGATTCTTATGAACTTGATAGCACAGATATTTTAGTATTGATGGAATATTGCTTATTCCCTCTGTATGTGGAAGGTGATGAGGATATAGCTAAAAGAACTTTTGACATCTTGAAAGAGTTTAGTTTATCTAATGATTTAATGAGATTAAAGAAAGTAACGAAATATATTTCTATTCAAAGTAGATGGGTAAAGAAATATACAAGCCTTCCCTTTGTTATTGAAACAGATGAATTGGTAAGAAATATTATAGAAAGCATTTCAAAATTATCTGATGAGCAGAAACATACGTATACCTATGAAAGACTATGTAATGTATTAGACCGTAGTCCATTATACAGGCAGTGTGATGAAGAAAAGGTAGAGAAGATTCTTAAGGAATTCAAGGAAAAATACTACAATCCACCAAAGGTAGTAGAAACCATTAAAACAGTTGAGAAAATTGAACTAGACGTTACAAGCATCGATGCTATGGGGGTCTCTGATGACCATCTAGAGTTGTTGTTGATTGATGAAAACAAATGGATAGAGTCTCTGGAAGAAGAGCATCTCTTGAAACTTCAAGAAAAACTTAACAACTACATCTACTTCCTCGAAAGCAAGCAGTATGTGGCACGATATGGTGATAAGTTTGACAAAAAAGTCATCCATATTACCTTCCAATATTCTCCATCTGATAATGGACTAGCCTTTCTTGCAGCGGTTCAGAAGGTATTACAACCGACGGATATGAGTTTGAAAGTAGAATTATCGGAGTAATAAAGGGAGCGAAAGACGCTCTCTTTTTGTGGTATAATGGGACTAGATTTTTAAAAAGATTATTTAACGGTTTTAAACAGCGAACTACTTATGCCGTCAATTGATATGAAGGGGCATTCTTACGATGATTTTCTATCTGCGATTGAACGTCAAGGATACTATGAAATCAAAAATCCACGTGTCTATAAACCTGGCACTAATATAATTGAGCAAGTTGAAGGAATTTTTAGAATTAACCAATGGAGTAAATAAATGAAAAAATTTGAAATACCAGAGCCTAAAGATTATCAAAATTTTGTAAAAGACTATCGTGAAATAATGAAGGAAGGGAAAGAAGCAGAAGCATTTCTTGGAGAGGATATTAGGTATCGTTTTCAACAACGCAATTCAATGATAACGGAATACACTGATATTCAGGTGTTGATGGAATATTGTTTATTCCCTCTATATGTAGAAGGTGATAAAGATATAGAGAAAAGGACATTTGAGATATTAAAAGAGTTCTCTTTAAGTATTGATGAAAAGAAAATATGGCAAGTTACAGAATATTTATTACTTCAAGATTTCATTCTGTCGGAATATAAACCTCTTCCTTTTGAAATTGATACAAGAAAATTAGTTCCTCTTATACTTGATACAATAGAAAAACTTCCTAACGAGTTAAAAACTAGTGGATATTACAGTCGATTAATTGGAAATATTAAATCAATCCCTTCTTTCAAGTCTTATGAGGTGGAAAAGGTAGAGAAGATTCTTAAGGAATTCAAGGAAAAATACTACAATCCACCTAAGGTAGTAGAAACCATTAAAACAGTTGAGAAAATTGAACTAGACGTTACAAGCATCGATGCGATGGGTGTTTCAGATGACCATCTAGAGTTGTTGTTGATTGATGGAAACAAATGGATTGAGTCATTAGAAGAGGAACATCTCTTGAAACTTCAAGAAAAACTCAACAATTATATCTACTTCCTTGAAAGCAAGCAGTATGTGGAACGATACGGCGATAACTTTGATAAAAAAGTCATCCATATCACATTTCAGTATTCTCCATCTGATAATGGACTAGCCTTTCTTGCAGCAGTTCAGAAGGTATTGCAACCGACGGATATGAGCTTGAAGGTAGAATTACCGGAGTAATAAAGGGAGCGAAAGACGCTCTCTTTTTGTGGTATAATTGGACTAGGTTACGAAGGCTTTTGTTAAATAGGTAAAAATAGCGAACTATTTATGCCGACAATTGACATGCAGAACATTCATACGACGATTTTTTATACCCTATTAAGAAACAGGGAGATTATGAGATAAAAGATCTATGTGTATGAACTGGACTGTACCCCGAAAGTTAGGCATAAAGGATATAACACTTGGGGAATTTCATAATTTAGTTTAATAAAGATGAGGTAACTTAGCAATTTGAGAAAAAATTTAGGCCTTGAGTACAGTAAATGAGAATACTTTCACTCTTGTCTATGGTAGAATGATGGTAGCTCATAAAACTTTTTTTGGTAACTAGTTCGTTCAATTCTATTTTACTAGAAAATTTTATGAGTTTTTATTGTGCAATTAGATTGTATAATCAAGATAGAAAAAGTCATTAGAGCAAAAGATGGAAAGAAATGATAGATTATGGTATAATAAAACGATACAAAAAAGGAGTATTTATGGACATTTCAGAAATTCGTCAGAAAATTGACGCAAATCGTGAAAAATTAGCTTCTTTCAGGGGGTCTCTTTGACCTCGAAGGTTTAGAGGAAGAGATTGCCATCTTGGAAAACAAGATGACAGAACCTGATTTTTGGAACGATAATATCGCGGCTCAAAAAACGTCGCAAGAATTAAATGAATTAAAAAACACCTACAACACCTTCCACAAAATGGAAGAGTTGCAGGATGAAGTTGAAATTTTATTAGACTTTTTAGCTGAAGACGAGTCAGTGCATGAAGAATTGGTTGCACAGCTATCAGAACTCGATAAAATGATGACTAGCTATGAGATGACCCTTCTCTTGTCAGAACCTTATGACCATAATAATGCGATTTTGGAAATCCATCCAGGATCAGGTGGTACTGAAGCTCAGGACTGGGGTGATATGTTACTTCGTATGTACACTCGCTATGGAAATGCCAAAGGCTTTAAAGTGGAGGTATTGGATTACCAAGCAGGAGATGAAGCTGGTATCAAGTCAGTAACCTTATCATTTGAAGGACCTAATGCCTATGGTCTTCTCAAGTCAGAAATGGGGGTACACCGTTTGGTGCGAATTTCACCATTTGACTCTGCCAAACGTCGCCATACCTCTTTCACATCTGTAGAAGTAATGCCAGAATTGGATGATACCATTGAAGTGGAAATCCGTGAAGATGATATCAAGATGGACACCTTCCGTTCAGGTGGTGCTGGTGGACAAAATGTCAACAAGGTTTCCACAGGTGTACGTTTAACACATATTCCTACTGGGACTGTTGTCCAGTCAACGGTCGATCGTACTCAGTATGGAAATAGAGATCGTGCCATGAAGATGTTGCAGGCTAAGCTCTATCAAATGGAGCAAGAAAAGAAAGCTGCGGAAGTTGATTCCCTCAAAGGTGAGAAAAAGGAAATCACATGGGGAAGTCAAATCCGTTCTTATGTTTTCACGCCTTATACTATGGTAAAAGATCATCGAACTAGCTTTGAAGTTGCGCAGGTAGATAAGGTTATGGATGGAGACCTAGATGGTTTTATTGATGCCTACCTCAAGTGGCGAATCAGCTAAGATAGAAAGGAACTCACATGTCAATCATTGAAATGAGAGATGTCGTCAAAAAATACGACAACGGAACGACTGCTTTGCGAGGTGTCTCAGTCACTGTTGAACCCGGGGAATTTGCCTATATCGTAGGTCCGTCAGGAGCTGGGAAGTCAACATTTATTAGAGCTTTGTACCGCGAAGTAAAAATCGAAAAAGGAAGCTTAACTGTTGCTGGTTTTAATCTGGTTAAAATTAAAAAGAAAGATGTCCCTCTCCTACGTCGTAGTGTTGGGGTTGTCTTCCAAGATTATAAACTGTTACCAAAGAAAACCGTTTATGAAAATATTGCTTATGCAATGGAAGTTATTGGTGAGAGCCGCCGTAATATCAAAAAACGTGTTATGGAAGTTTTAGACTTGGTTGGATTGAAGCATAAGGTTCGTTCTTTCCCAAATGAACTTTCAGGGGGAGAACAGCAACGTATTGCGATAGCACGTGCCATTGTAAACAATCCAAAAGTATTGATTGCGGACGAACCAACAGGAAACTTGGACCCAGATAATTCATGGGAAATTATGAACTTGCTGGAACGCATCAATCTCCAAGGTACAACTGTCTTGATGGCTACCCACAACAGTCAGATTGTAAATACCTTGCGCCACCGTGTCATTGCCATTGAAAATGGCCGTGTCGTTCGTGACGAAGCTAAAGGAGAATATGGATACGATGATTAGTAGATTTTTTCGTCATTTATTTGAATCGTTAAAAAGTTTGAAACGAAATGGCTGGATGACAGTAGCTGCTGTCAGTTCAGTTATGATTACTTTGACCTTGGTTGCAATATTTGCATCTGTTATCTTTAATACGGCTAAACTAGCTACAGATATTGAAAATAATGTCCGAGTAATGGTATACATTCGTAAGGACGTAGCTGATAATAGTGAGACGATTGAAAAAGAAGGTCAAACTGTTACAAATAACGACTACCATAAGGTATATGATGCTTTGAAAGGTATGTCAACCGTTAAAAGTGTTACGTTTTCAAGTAAAGAAGAACAATATGAAAAGTTGACAGAAACAATGGGGGACAACTGGAAAATCTTTGAAGGCGATGCCAATCCTCTCTATGATGCATATATCGTTGATACCAATACACCAAGTGATGTAAAGACAGTAGCAGAAGAGGCTAAAAAAATCGAAGGTGTATCAGAAGTTCAAGATGGTGGTGCTAATACAGAACGCTTGTTTAAGTTAGCCTCATTTATTCGTGTCTGGGGACTGGTTATCGCTGGATTATTGATTTTCATTGCGGTGTTCTTGATTTCTAATACTATACGTATCACCATCATTTCACGAAGCCGTGAAATTCAAATTATGCGTTTAGTAGGTGCTAAGAACGGTTATATCCGCGGACCTTTCTTGCTTGAAGGTGCCTTTATCGGTTTGCTTGGAGCAACACTTCCGTCAGTTTTGGTATTTATTGTCTATAAAATGGTTTACCAATCGGTTAATAAGTCATTGGTTGGTCAGAACCTTTCGATGATATCACCAGAAATATTCAGTCCACTGATGATTGCTCTATTATTTGTGATTGGAATTTTTATCGGTTCAATCGGATCAGGAATTTCAATGCGCCGATTCCTGAAAATCTAAAATAAAACAGAAGTATATATGAGGAGATTTTAATATCTCCTTTTTTACTACAAAAATTTTAGAAAAAAGTCTACTTTTTTTTATAAAAGCCTTTACAAAAAAAATTAAAGTGGTATAATTAATACATAGTTAAGTGCAAACGTTTTCGTAAAACGTTTGCCTAAATAAAAATAAAGGAGATTTGAATGATGAAAGATACATTCAAAAATGTCTTGTCTTTCGAGTTTTGGCAAAAATTCGGTAAGGCTTTGATGGTGGTTATCGCGGTTATGCCGGCTGCTGGTTTGATGATTTCAATCGGTAAGTCTATCGTGATGATTAACCCAACCTTTGCACCACTTGTTATTACTGGTGGTGTACTAGAACAAATCGGTTGGGGGGTTATCGTTAACCTTCATATCTTGTTCGCCCTAGCCATTGGAGGTAGCTGGGCTAAAGAACGTGCTGGTGGTGCTTTCGCCGCTGGTCTTGCCTTCATCTTGATTAACCGTATCACTGGTACAATCTTTGGCGTATCAGGCGATATGTTGAAAAATCCAGATGCTATGGTTTCAACACTATTGGGTGGGCAAATCAAAGTTGCTGATTACTTCATTAGTGTTATGGAAGCCCCAGCATTGAACATGGGTGTCTTCGTAGGGATTATTTCTGGTTTTATTGGAGCAACTGCTTACAATAAATACTATAACTTCCGTAAGCTTCCTGATGCACTTTCATTCTTTAACGGAAAACGTTTTGTACCGTTTGTAGTTATTCTTCGTTCAATAATTGCTGCAATTGTACTTTCAGCTTTCTGGCCACTTGTGCAAACTGGTATCAATAGCTTTGGTATCTGGATTGCTAACTCACAAGAAACTGCTCCAATCCTTGCACCATTCTTGTATGGTACATTGGAACGTTTGCTCTTACCATTTGGTCTTCACCACATGTTGACTATCCCAATGAACTACACAGCTCTTGGTGGTACTTATGAGGTCTTAACTGGTGCAGCAAAAGGTAGCCAAGTATTTGGTCAAGACCCACTATGGCTTGCATGGGTAACAGACCTTGTTAACCTTAAAGGTACAGATGCAAGTCATTACCAACAATTGTTAGATACTGTTCACCCAGCTCGTTTCAAAGTTGGACAAATGATCGGTTCATTCGGTATCTTGATGGGTGTGATTGTGGCTATCTACCGTAATGTTGATGCAGACAAGAAACACAAATACAAAGGTATGATGATTGCAACAGCTCTTGCAACATTCTTGACAGGGGTTACTGAACCAATCGAATACATGTTCATGTTCGTCGCAACACCTATGTATCTTGTTTACTCACTTGTTCAAGGTGCTGCCTTCGCTATGGCTGACGTAGTAAACCTACGTGTCCACTCATTCGGTTCAATTGAATTCTTGACTCGTACACCACTAGCAATTAATGCTGGTATTGGTATGGATATCGTTAACTTTATCTGGGTAACTGTTCTCTTTGCTGTAATCATGTACTTTATCGCAAACTTCATGATTCAAAAATTCAACTACGCAACTCCAGGACGTAACGGAAACTACGAAACTGCTGAAGGTTCAGAAGAAGCTAGCAGCGAAGTGAAAGTTGCAGCAGGTTCTCAAGCTGTAAACATTATCAACCTTCTTGGTGGACGTGCTAACATCGTCGATGTAGACGCATGTATGACTCGCCTTCGTGTAACTGTAAAAGACGCTGACAAAGTCGGTGATGCAGAACAATGGAAAGCAGAAGGAGCTATGGGTCTTGTCATGAAAGGACAAGGAGTTCAAGCTATCTACGGTCCAAAAGCAGACGTATTGAAATCTGATATCCAAGATATCCTTGATTCAGGTGAAATCATTCCTGAAACTCTTCCAAGTCAAATGACAGAAGCGCAACAAAACACTGTACACTACAAAGGTGTAACAGAGGAAGTTTACTCAGTAGCAGACGGTCAAGTTGTTGCCTTGGAACAAGTAAAAGATCCAGTATTTGCTCAAAAAATGATGGGTGATGGATTTGCAGTAGAACCAGCAAATGGAAACATTGTATCTCCAGTTTCAGGTACTGTATCAAGCATCTTCCCAACAAAACATGCTCTTGGTCTTGTGACTGAAGCAGGTCTTGAAGTACTTGTTCACATTGGTTTGGACACAGTAAGTCTTGAAGGAAAACCATTTACAGTTCATGTAGCAGAAGGACAAAAAGTTGCAGCAGGTGACTTACTTGTCACAGCTGACTTGGATGCTATCCGTGCAGCAGGACGTGAAACTTCAACAGTAGTTGTCTTCACAAATGGTGATGTTATTAAATCAGTTAAATTAGAACAAACAGGTTCTCTTGCAGCTAAAACAGCAGTTGCTAAAGTAGAATTGTAATATACTTGAGGTTGGAAGCTGTTTTCCAACCTCTTGTTTTGGGAGAAAAGCATGAAATTTTTAACACTCAATACTCATAGCTGGATGGAAAAAGAAGCTGAGGAAAAATTCCAGCTCTTGCTTGAAGATATTCTTGATAAAGATTATGATTTGATTTGTTTCCAAGAAATCAATCAGGAGATTACTTCGCCAGAGGTGGAGGTTAATGACCTTTATCAAGCTTTGCCAGCAGCTGAGCCTATTCACCAAGACCATTATGTTAGACTTTTGGTTGAAAAGTTGTCAGAGCAAGGAAAAAATTACTATTGGACTTGGGCCTATAACCATATTGGTTATGACCGCTATCATGAAGGTGTGGCTATCTTGTCTAAAACACCTATTGAAGCAAGAGAAATTTTGGTTTCAGATGTGGATGATCCAACAGACTATCATACTCGCCGTGTCGCCCTGGCTGAAACTGTAGTTGATGGTAAGGAGCTTGCAGTTGCAAGTGTCCACCTTTCTTGGTGGGATAAAGGTTTCCAAGAAGAATGGGCACGATTTGAGGCTGTCTTGAAAGAATTGAACAAGCCACTTTTACTAGCTGGAGATTTCAACAACCCAGCTGGTCAGGAAGGTTACCAAGCTATTTTATCTAGTCCATTAGGCTTACAAGACGCATTTGAAGTTGCTCAAGAGAAAAGCGGTAGCTATACTGTTCCACCAGAAATTGATGGCTGGAAGGGGAACACAGAACCCCTTCGAATCGACTATGTTTTTACTACCAAAGAGTTAGAGGTGGAAAAATTACATGTCGTATTTGATGGTAACAAGAGTCCACAGGTTAGTGATCACTATGGTTTGAATGCTATTTTGAACTGGAAATAATGACTGAAAAGAGGTTGGAATTATAACATTCCAGCTTTTTTCTGACTAGAAAAGCTACTGGAAATAGCCTAAATAAGTGAGACTACTGTAATGGAATAAAATATGGTATAATTGATAAGATAGATAGAATCGAGGATATTATGTCATTTACGAAATTTCAATTTAAAAAATATATTAGTGAAGCATTGGAGGAGTTGAAATTTACAACTCCAACAGAGGTGCAAGATAAGTTGATTCCTATTGTTTTGGCAGGTCGTGACCTAGTCGGTGAATCAAAAACAGGTTCGGGTAAGACTCATACTTTCTTGTTGCCGATTTTCCAGCAATTAGATGAAACTAGTGATAGTGTACAGGCAGTCATTACTGCACCGAGCCGTGAGTTGGCTACTCAGATTTACCAAGCAGCTCGTCAGATTGCAGCCCACTCAGAGGTGGAAGTTCGTGTGGTTAATTATGTGGGTGGTACAGATAAGGCTCGCCAGATTGAAAAATTAGCAAGTAACCAGCCTCATATTGTTATCGGAACACCTGGCCGTATTTATGACTTAGTTAAGTCTGGTGACCTAGCTATTCACAAGGCTAAGACCTTTGTGGTTGATGAGGCAGATATGACCTTGGATATGGGATTCTTAGAAACTGTTGATAAGATTGCTGGAAGCCTTCCAAAAGACCTGCAATTCATGGTCTTCTCAGCGACTATTCCACAAAAACTGCAACCATTCTTGAAAAAATACTTATCAAATCCTGTTATGGAGAAAATCAAGACCAAAACGGTCATTTCTGATACCATTGATAATTGGTTGATTTCGACCAAGGGCCGAGATAAGAATGCTCAAATTTACCAATTGACTCAGTTGATGCAACCGTATTTGGCAATGATTTTTGTTAACACTAAAATGCGTGCTGATGAATTGCATTCATATCTGACTGCTCAAGGCTTGAAGGTGGCAAAAATCCATGGGGATATTGCCCCTCGTGAGCGCAAACGTATCATGAACCAGGTGAAAAATCTGGATTTTGAGTATATTGTCGCAACAGATTTGGCAGCACGTGGGATTGATATTGAAGGTGTCAGCCATGTCATCAATGATGCCATTCCGCAAGATTTGTCTTTCTTCGTGCACCGTGTTGGTCGTACTGGACGAAATGGCCTACCAGGTACAGCTATTACTCTTTATCAGCCAAGTGATGACTCGGATATCCGTGAGTTGGAGAAATTGGGAATCAAGTTTACTCCTAAGATGGTCAAAGACGGGGAATTTCAAGATACTTATGACCGTGATCGTCGTGCTAACCGTGAGAAAAAACAAGATAAACTTGATATCGAAATGATTGGTTTGGTTAAAAAGAAAAAGAAAAAAGTCAAACCAGGTTATAAGAAGAAAATTCAATGGGCGGTTGATGAAAAGCGCCGCAAAACCAAGCGCGCTGAAAATCGTGCTCGCGGTCGCGCAGAGCGTAAAGCAAAACGCCAAACATTTTAATAGAAAAAGTTGGAGTACTGAGCTCCAACTTTTTTTATTTATGAGAACGAACTATCTAAACAGAAACACTACAATAAAGACTGCAAATTGCGCTAAAAAATGGTATAATGATAAAGTTATATAGTCCCGATAAGATGGTAGGTATTTATCACTAAGAGTTTTCCTATCAGTACTTTGTAATTCGCAAAGACTGACGGCTCCATACGGTTGCCGCTATAGTGCGGTCATCCTATGCGCCTTACTAGCTTCAGAAATAAAAAAGTATCGTTTTTATTTCTTTTGCGTCGTAACTCTTATAGAATAAAAATACCTATCAGTACTTTGTAACTCTATAACACTATTTTTAAGGGGGGACATTTTTATGTCAGAACGTAAATTATTCACGTCTGAATCTGTATCTGAGGGGCATCCGGATAAGATTGCAGACCAAATTTCAGATGCGATTTTGGATGCTATTTTAGCTAAGGATCCAGAGGCGCACGTTGCTGCTGAGACAGCTGTATATACTGGTTCCGTCCATGTTTTTGGTGAAATTTCTACAAATGCCTATGTGGATATTAACCGTGTGGTTCGTGATACTATCGCAGAGATTGGCTACACCAATACAGAATATGGTTTTTCTGCGGAGACAGTGGGAGTACACCCATCTTTGGTGGAACAATCTCCTGATATTGCTCAAGGAGTTAATGAAGCCTTGGAAGTTCGTGGAAATGCAGACCAAGATCCACTTGACTTGATTGGTGCTGGAGACCAAGGGCTCATGTTTGGATTTGCAGTGGATGAAACAGAAGAGCTCATGCCTTTGCCGATTTCACTCAGTCATAAATTGGTTCGTCGTCTGGCAGAACTTCGTAAGTCCGGGGAAATTAGTTATCTTCGCCCAGATGCCAAATCGCAAGTTACAGTTGAGTATGATGAAAATGACCGTCCAGTACGTGTGGACACAGTCGTGATTTCAACTCAGCACGATCCAGAAGTCAGCAACGAACAAATTCACAATGATGTCATTAACAAGGTTATCAAAGAGGTTATTCCAGCTTCTTACTTAGATGAGCAAACAAAATTCTTCATCAATCCTACTGGTCGTTTTGTAATCGGTGGACCTCAAGGAGACT
>NZ_JAJNSA010000008.1:0-49435 GCF_027497875.1 Streptococcus sp. SM3
TTTTGGAAGACTAAGAAGACTGTTACGATTGGAACTGCTGCAAGAGCGGCACCCGCCATAATCAAACCATAGTTGGTTGCCATTTCAGCCTGCATAGTCGCAACACCGAGTGAGATAGTCAAGTTGTTACGTGAAGTCAACATAACCAACTGCATGAAGTAGTCGTTCCAAGTGTTGATGAAGGTAAAGATTGCAAGGGCTGCAAATCCTGGTTTCACAATTGGAAAGGCTACACTCCAGAAAGTACGAATCTCACCACAACCATCGATTTTAGCTGATTCAAGCAACTCTGTTGGGATATTTTCACTAAATTGTTTCATGAGGAAGACCCCGAATGGCCATCCAATCAAAGGCAGGATAACTGCCCAAAGAGTATCATGGATTCCCATGAAGTTGACGATACGTACCAATGGTACAAGGACAACTTGTTTTGGAAGTGCCATGGCTGCAATAAAGATTGCAAATAGAATGCGTTGCCCATAGAAACGTTTTTTAGCCAATACATAACCTGCTAAAGAAGAGGTCGCACAAACTAAGAACATGGTTACCAATGAGATAAACACAGAGTTCCACATCCACTGCATAGCAGGGTTTTGCACCATGAGTTGTTGGAAGTTCTCCATGGTTGGCATTTTAGGGAACCATTGTGGCGGAATCATAATGGTATCAGGCTGTGACTTGAAGGCACCTGTCAGAATCCAGTAGAATGGAAAGATGAACAGCACGGTCAACAAGAGCAAGATAATAGTTGAAATAACAGTGAAAGCTGTTAAAGGTTTCTTTTGTGTAGATTGCATAGCTGTCTCCTTTCTTTAGTATTCTACGTCGTTTCCAAGTACTTTAAATTGAACAAAGCTTACGATAGCAATCATAACTGCCAAGAAGACGCCGATAGTGTTTGCATAACCGTATTCTGTCAATTGGAAGGCCTTTTCGTAAAGGTAGTACATAAGTGTACTTGTTGAGTAGTTTGGACCACCTGAAGTCAAAAGCTGAATCAAGGCGAAACACTGGAATGAGTTGATTGTTGTAATGATTGCGATATAAAGTGTTGTTGGAAGGAGGCTAGGCCATTTAATCTTCCAGAACACTTGCAATTCAGTCGCACCATCAACACGCGCTGCTTCAACCAATGAATTGTCAATATTACCCATAGCTGCGATATAAAGGATAATCGGCTGACCAACAGATGTAGTCAAAAGGATAATCATAATCGCCATCAAAGCCCAGTTTTTATCTCCCAACCAAGAAATGTTTTGGCTGATGATGTGGCTTGACTTAAGGACAAAGTTTAGAATTCCTGATAGTGGATCATAAATCCATTTCCATACAACCGTTACGGCAACACTACCTGTAACTACAGGAAGGAAGAAGACGAAACGATAGAAAGAACGGGCAATGGCATTTTGATGATAGGTCTGAGATGCTACAAAGAGTGAGAATAAAACAACAACTGGTACAGATCCAATAACCAGAATCACGGTATTGATCAAAGACTTCATAAAGACAGGGTCTTTAAACATGCGAATGTAGTTGTCCAAGCCTACAAACTCAAATTTAGTCATTGAGTAGTTAAAGAAACTTGTAATGAATCCCATAATCATAGGAGCCAATACAAAGATGACAAAGAAGAATAATACTGGTGCTAGGAAAGCGTAGGAAATCACTGTTTCCCGCATACGAATTTTATTGACTTTCACAGTCGGCACCTCTCTTTCACTAATAGAATATTTTGGATTTTATTGAACTGTTTTAAAATCAAAATGAAATTTTTTAAGATTCGCTTATGTAAGAACTTCATTTTAATTTCGTGACAGTTCCTACCATTTCAAACAAAATCCTCCCTTTTCTTACATAGACTATGCACGGGGAAAAGGGAGGAATCAATCTGATTTATACTCTTCGAAAATCGAATTCAAACCACGTCAGCGTTGCCTTGCCGTACTTAAGTACAGCCTGCGGCTAGCTTCCTAGTTTGCTCTTTGATTTTCATTGAGTATTAGTGCTTATTGTTTTGTAGCTTTTTTAATTGTTTCGTTAGCTTTTTCAGTGAAGGCTTTCAAAGCATCCGCTGGTTTTTCGTCACCATTTGATACAGATTGCAACATTGGGAACCAAAGTGTTCTCATTTCAGCAAAACCATTAATAGTGTTGTAGTATGGTGAGTAGTATTTAGTCCAACCACTGATTGTTTCCATACGTTTGTCATCATAAAGTTTGCCAAATGATGTACGAACTGGGAAGGCACCTGTACGAACAACGTCTTTTGGACCCCATTCTTTATCGTCCGCGATGAATTGAACGAATTTCTTAGATGCTGCAACTTTCTTCTCGTCTTTATTGTTGAATACTGCAAATCCGTTTACAAGGTATTCAAGAGCTGGTTTACCTGAATCTGATGGGAATGGTACTTCTACCACTTCTACTTTACTTGCTTCCAAGAGTTTAGCTTGGATACCGTTTTGAGATGGTGCCCAAAGGATTGTGTAAGATGTTTGACCGTTGGCAAAGTTTTGGATATCTGCTCCACCGTCAAATTGTGAACCGTTGTTCAACAAACCGTCTTTAATCCAGCTAGCTGCTTTTTCAAGACCTTTGACGAATTTAGGATCATCAGTTGTATATTTTGTTACATCTTTATCTGTTACAGAACCGCCGTAAAGGTTTGAGATGAAGGCACGTGTTCCTTGGTCTCCCCCTTGACCAGAACTGAACAATGAACCTGGTGTATATCCTTTATCTTTAAGCGCTTTCAAAACTTTTTCAAAATCATCAGTTGTCCAACCTTCTTTTACAAGGTTTGCAACTCCAGCTTCTTCCAACATTTTCTTGTTCATAGCCATGTAGAATGGTGCTGAACTGATTGGATACATGTAAGCTTTGTCTCCAGCTTTACTTGCTTGTACAATGTTTTCGTTGTTAACATCTTTGACGAATTCATCTGTGAAGAGATCATTCAACTCAGCCAATTTACCATTTTTACCGTATTGGATGATACGTCCTGGTGCATCAAAAAGAACGTCTGGAGCTGTTCCAGCTTCGATAGCTGTTGTGATTTTTTCAGGACCTGACTTGAAGTCAATGGTTTCCAATTTCACTTTTACATCTGGATTTGCTTTTTCAAACGCTTCGATGATTGATTTTTCATATGTTCCAACACCGTCACCAGTTTTTTCTTGAGTGAAGACTGGGAATGCCCACCAAGTGATTTCTGTTTTTCCACTATCGCTACCAGATTTTCCAGCATCTTTACTTCCACCAGAGTTACCACATGCAGCAAGGCCAAGAATCGCAGCACCCGCAAGTACTGTACAAGCTAGTTTTCTAAATTTCATTTGTATTCTCCTAATTGATAAGCGTATCCATATTGGATAATGAGTAAGATTGCATTTGTATACGTTTTTATTTCATCCGACGCATTCACCACTCTCCTCTGCTTTTAAATTGTGTTATTTAAGACCAGCAACGAAGCGTTCTGTAATCTCTTTTGGTCTAGTAATAGCGCCACCAACAACGATACCTCGCACTCCATATCCCAGGATTTGTTTGGCTTGTTCAGGTGTATGAATTTTTCCTTCTGCAATGACATCCACGCCAGCATCACAGAGTTTTTTGATTAATTCAAAATCGGGACCATCCACTTTTGGACTGTAAGATGTGTATCCTGATAAAGTTGTTCCGACAAAGTCAATTCCTGCTTCAACAGCTGCTAGGCCTTCTTCGAAAATACTTGTATCAGCCATCAAGAGCTGGTTAGGATATTTCTCCTTAACCTGACGAATAAAGTCTTGAATCTCTAAACCATCGTAGCGTTCACGCTTGGTACAATCCAGAGCAATCACTTCTATGTCGAGTTCTGCTAATTCATCAACTTCTTTCATAGTGGCAGTGATGAAGGGTTCTTGCGGTGGATAATCTCGTTTAATTATCCCAATGATTGGAAGGTTGGTAACCTCCTTGATTTCCTTGATATCGCGAACACTATTTGCTCGAATACCGACTGCTCCACCTTGCTCAGCCGCTTTGACCAGCAAGGGAATGACTCCTCCCGCTTCTGTATAAAGCGGTTCGTGAGGAAGGGCCTGACAAGAAACGATGATTCCATCTTTGATTTGTGCAATCAAGGCTTCTTTAGTAATCTGTGGCATCCTCTTTCCTCCTTTTCTTTGTTCTTATGAGTTCATTATATACCATTTGTTAAGCGCTTTCAATATTTTGTAATAGAATAGATTTCAGTTTCAAAAGTATTTTATAGAACAGCCGTTTCTGAAAGTAGTTTCAGCTCCGTCTTATTTTCTGTTCACTTACCTTATAAAATGATAAAAAGAGATAGCCATCTTTCAAATGGGCCATCTCTTTTATCATTAACGATGAGCTAAATTCATTTTATTCAAGACCTAATCTAGTCCTCTTTTCGTTTCTTCCCAAATGTCAAAACAGATAAGAGACCTGCCACTAATCCTAGAGAAATAAAGGTTGTATTTTCTTTACTTCCAGTATTTGGTAGCTCGTTTTGTTTAGCCGCTGGTGCTTGATAAGTAGCACCTTGTCCAAGAGATAACTTCTTAGCTGGACGTTCGTTTGCAGCTGCTAAGACTGGTTTGGTTTCTCCCTTGTACTCTGGCACTTCATGGATTGCTGCCTCAGCGCCATTGACACCGCCTTTATATTCAGGGAGGTCATTTGAAGCTGCCAAGACAAAATTAGCACCTCCGGTATATTCAGGAACCTCATTTGAAGCTGCCAAGACAAAGTTAGCACCACCTCTATATTCCGGAACCTCATTTGAAGCTGCTAGAACTGAATTTACGCCCCCTTTGAATTCCGGTTTTTCTACTGTTGGTGCTGGTTCTTCTCCTACTGTTGCTAAGGGACCCGTGTATTCAGGAATTTCTGTTACAAGAGCTTCTACTCCATTCACTCCACCTGTAAACTCCGGTTTTTCTACTGTTGGTGCTGGTTCTTCTCCCACTGTTGCCAATGGACCTGTATATTCAGGAGCTTCTTCAGTTACTGCAGCCTCAACGCCATTAACTCCACCTGTAAATTCTGTTTTTTCTACTGTTGGTGCTGGTTCTTCTCCCACTGTTGCCAATGGACCTGTATATTCAGGAGCTTCTTCAGTTATTGCAGCCTCAACGCCATTAACTCCACCTGTAAATTCTGGAACTTCATTTATCGCAGCTTCACTTCCATTTATACCATCGCTTAATTTAGATCCAGCTAAAGAGACTGGTAAATTGTGCATACTTTCAATTGCACCTTCTGCCAGACCTGTAATTCTTTGACCCATGTCCTCTGGATTCACTGTAAATAAGAGAGTTTTGGGATCGTACTGAGTCATGAAGGTTGCCGTTTTACCATTTGCCAACTGAAGGGTTGGAGCCTTATTTACCAATACTTCCGAATCAAACTCCATCGCAATAATACCTGGCCATTTTTGAATAGCATATTTTACTTTTGCTTCTTTAGGAGAAATTCTTTCCTTGGTCAAGAAATCCCAGTTGAATTTCTTGAAGGAAAGTGTATATGGAACACCCCCTGGAGCATGGTGCTCATATAAAAGTCCATATTCATCTGGTCCAATTTGTTGAAGAGAGTTATAAGCATATTCACCTTCCTGAATCAAATGATGGTGCAGCCAAGTTAACTGGCCATCTTCTTCAACACGAGCCACTCGAATATAACCATTTTTACGACCTGGACCGTTCGCATTCGCCAAGAGAATATACTCTTTACCATTTTGAACCGTATGAGTCGCGGCCATTTGAACATAAACATCTGGCACATCATAGCGATCAACGTTATTGTCCCAAGTTAGACCACCATCATGACTGGTCGCAACCTGTAGATCTTCAGTCAAACCACGCATAAAGAGTTTGAGGTCCCCATTGTTTAACTGAACAACAGAAGATTCCGTATTTTGAGCATAATAATTGCTCATGGTACTTGAATCGACTACTGTACCATCATAAAGTGTACGATGGTCGTTAACACCACCACCCATATGCCAAGTCTTACCATGGTCGTCTGAGTAAATGATTCGAGATGATTGAGAACCATTGAGGTGATTAGCCCGGTTGGTCGTATAGACAGGAACGACGATTCGACCTTTATGTGGTCCAGTACGAAGGGTAATCCCCACTCCAGGCCCCACACCTAAGAATTTCATCCAATCGGCTTTGACCATCGGAGTAATATCTTGAGGAGCTGACCAAGTCTTACCATCATCATCACTATAAGACATCCATAGATAAGAATCTTTAGCGACTCTAAATGGAGACGTTTTATTGCTTGTGAAATAAATATTTCCTAATAGTTGATCCCCTTGATATAAATCACCCTTATCACTATAAGATGGTTTCACCGGATCTACAACAACACGATAATCTGTTGGTTTCCCATCTGGGGTATAAACTGTGCCATTTTCACGTATTGTATAGGAGCCGTCTTCGCCTTCTTTATAGAGAATTTGATAAGTTTTGCCATCGATTTGTTTATAGGCTTCTTCTCTTTGATCAGCCATTCCAAAGATTCCTTTCCCTTCTGGGAACATATCATAGATAGAAAAAATTCGTTTTGTCTCAGGATCTTGAACCAAAACCATATCGATGTTCACTGGTGAACCGATTGATGGATCAGAGGCTTTTGGATTGTCTCTTAAATTTGTAATCGTTACTCGGTCGCTCCATGTTTTACCCTTATCTTCACTTCGTCTGACGACCATGCCGATATCGCCCCAGTCACTTGAATGAAGACGACGCTCATCTGCACCAGCAATCAGAGTACCTTTATCTGTCTTAAGAAGTGCAGGAATACGATAACTCTTGATCCCATCTTTATTTGGTTGGTTATGCATTCCGCCTTCAAAAACATCTTCTTTCTCTGATATTTTCGCACCTTCAGGAAGTTTCTTTTCCAAATCACCTCTTTCAAATAGTTGACTCCGTGTTTGAACTTCATCTGGTGTTAAAGCACGATCATAGACAGTCAGGTTCCTAACTTGTAGATTGGATCCCCAAACAGTATTACTAGCACGCTTGGTGGCTCCGATTTGAGCATGTGTTACATCTGGCATATCTTTGATGAAATGACCAGATTTCAGACTTGTTCGAGATAATACCCCGTTCACGTAGAGGCGCACTCGACCATGAGGTAATTCTGCTGTCGGTTTTTCAACTGTGAACGTTACTGAATTCCACTGGCCAGGACGTACTTGTAATGGAGCATCCGTATATTTATCATAAAATTGTGCTCCATTTGCATCACGCCCCTCAATTAATGCTGTATTATTGAGAACAGCCATTGTGAAGTACTCATCTTTTTTCTTATCACTAGACACTGAGAATAGATTATAAAATGCTGGAGCTTTGGCATCCGGCTTGAATTCCATATGGATGGTCGCATTTTGAAGTTTCTTCAATGTGTCTAATTCACTAGCTAGGTCTACACGCTGACCATTTTCCGAATTTGTTTCAACATCTTCTTTTTCTACTACTGGAGTTGCGTTTGCGATGTCTCTAGCATAATAATCTCGAGGAAGTACTCCCTCTTCTTCTTTATTTTGCTCCTTGTTACTTGCTTCTGTAGTTGCAGAATCTGTTTCTGGTTTATCAGCAGGAGCTGGTGTATTGTCAGCTGCAGGTGTATTTGTTGGAGTGGTTGTCTCTGCTTCAGCACTCTCATTTTTCTTCAACTTATCCTGATCAACTTCCACACCATTGTCTTTCGCTGTTGCCAATTTTCCAGCTAATTCACTATCTAAATTTGCAAGACTTCCTGAAGAAACTTCTTTTGGTAATTCTGATAAACCTTGATTATTATTTTCAGCAGCGGTTACAGTTGAGTTTCCTTGTTCATTTGCCAATACAGGGTTTACTCCAAACACCACTGCACCAATGGTTACAGAGGCTACACCCACTGCAAATTTACGAATACCATATCTTTGTTTTCTGTCAAAATTCTTCTGATTCATCTTTCTACCTTTCCATATCACCAAAAATAAAGCGCTTTCTTTTTGTTTTAAAATTTTTACTCCCCACCATAGGAAAACACAAGAAAGTAATTAATAAACGAGAGTTCCTCTCCTTCTCTCTTTCAATATTTAGCTAGCTGCAGTCCAAATAGTAGCTCTTTCACTCCTTTCCTAGAGACTTTTTCTTTATTATACAATAAAGTCATAGGTTTATCTCGAGCTTGCGATAGAATAGATTTTACTTTCAGTAATATTTTAATATTTTAATATTTTTAAAAGTACTTTCAACATTTATAACAAAAAGAGAGCTACTGGGCTCTCTCATTCATCACTTTATATACTTAAAAGAAATCTCACTACCACATAGCCAGTTGTAAACTTGGTCATTGACAAAAACATTCATAGCTTCATGGGCATACTCTGGCATGATACGATAGGACTTGTCACAGGTGAGACGGTTGTAAATCGCAAACTGGGTAATAGGATAGCAAACATCATCGTCCAAGCCCGTAATCATCTTAACCTCACCCTTGATACGATGGGCAAGATTTTTCACATCGATATAAGCAAGGGTCGCCATGATCTCCTCCTCAGTTTCGTGGAAGGGGTCGTGAAACTTGAAATAACGGAAAAGTTCGTCGTAAGCCTCACTGGTATTCCCAATCTCAAGCACTCGTCTAAAGTCAGACAAGAAAGGATAAATGGCAACTGTTTTCTGAATTCGAGGATTGAGCGCTGCTGCAACTAGAGCTAGAGCACCTCCTTGTGAGGCACCATAGCTAGAAAGACGCTTCTCATCAACCTGAGACAGACTAGCAACAATTTCGATCAACTGGTAAATATCCAGATAAACATCCTTATAAAAGAGGTGATCCCGACCTTCCACAGCCCCACGGATGATATGTCCTTTAACTGTATTTCCTAGAGGAGAACGCAAACCGTCTTGCGAATAACCTGACTGCCCCCGCACATCCATGGAAACAACACCATAACCAGCCACAGTATAGGCCAGCATGTCAGCCCAGTCCCAGCCACGCCCCATATAACCATGGAAATGGAAGATTATCGGAACCTTCTCCTCACTCTTTGGAAGAACGACGCGTGCATAGACCTTGCCTTCCTTGCTTCCTTCAAAAGTGAGCTCATAGCACTTGACTTGAGAAATATGGAAATCTCTTTCCTCCAACTGGTAGGCTGGAAGAGTGGAAACTTTTTTCACTTCCTCATCCCAGAAAGCATCAAAGTCTTCTGGAACCTCATCCCGTCCTTTATAAGTCTTGATGTCTTCTAACAAAGCTGGATTTTTCATAGCATGCTCCTTCATTTTTGTAATCGCTACCACAACTGTAGCATATCTAAGAAAGCAATGCAAGAAAGAAGGGTAATACTCTTCGAAAATCAAATTCAAACCACGTCAACGTCGCCTTGTCGTACTCAAGTACAGCCTTCGGCTAGTTTCCTAGTTTGCTCTTTGATTTTCATTGAGTATAATATAGAAAGTGAATTTAGATTTTATTTCTTCAAACCTATCGCCTGAAAGCAGTTTCAAAAACAAAAAAGAGCACTTTCGCTCTTTCTTCTCCTATTCAGTCTTATTTTTTTGCTTCTTTCTTCTGGAAAGTGGTTTGATAATTTACTTTAATCCTTACTGTCATGTGAGAGTCCTCGTTTCTTTTTGATGACTCTAGTATAAAGGGCAAACCTGAAATCTAGCTTAATACTCTTCGAAAATCAAATTCAAACCACGTCAGCGTCGCCTTACCGTACTCAAGTACAGCTTGCGGCTAGCTTCCTAGTTTGCTCTTTGATTTTCATTGAGTATAAGATTTCCTTAGAGAAAGCTTAATCTAGATGTTCTTTCTTTTCCAAATGAAGGGCAATCATGCGCCACTCTGGATCCTCTTGCCAGCCTTCTATAGAACTAATGTAGCTAGCAACCTTTCTGGCTTCTTCTAAAATCGGAAAATCTTCGATAATATCAGCCACTTGAAATTCTGGAAGTCCTGACTGTCTGGTTCCAAAAATCTCACCAGAACCACGCATTTTCAAATCTTCCTCCGCAAGGACAAATCCATTAGTGGTTTCTGTCATGATACGCATGCGGTCTTTCCCAGAATCAGTCTTGGGATTGGCAACGAGAACAGCATAGGATTGCTTATCTCCCCGACCGACACGACCCCTGAGCTGGTGAAGCTGGCTGAGACCGAAGCGATCGGCATCCATGATAATCATAACTGTCGCATTGGGAACATTGACCCCGACCTCGATAACCGTCGTCGAAACCAGAATATCCGTCTTTCTCTCTTTGAACTCCTGCATAATCTGGTCTTTTTCGTCACTCTTCATCTTACCATGTAGCAGAGCTACCTCTGCCTTACCTGCAAAATGAGCTGTCAGCTCCTCAGACAATACAATGGCATTTTTCAAATCCAGAGCTTCTGATTCTTCAATCAGGGGAGAGATGACATAGGCTTGGGAACCTTTTTGGATTTCTCTCTCTAGCCAAGTCAAGACCTGAGGCAGCTGTTCATGCTTAATCCAGCGAGTCACAATAGGCTTCCGGCCTGCTGGCATCTGGTCGATAATGGAAACATCCATATCGCCAAAGGCTGTGATGGCCAGCGTTCGTGGAATGGGAGTCGCCGTCATCATGAGGACATCAGGATTGTCGCCTTTTTCTCTCAGAATACGCCTTTGCCCCACACCAAAGCGGTGCTGCTCATCGATGATAATTAAGCCCAGACGAGCATAATCCACCCCATCCTGAATCAGAGCATGGGTTCCGATAATCAAATCAGCCTCACCCTTTGCTATGTTTTCCAAGACTTCTCTTTTTTCTGCAGCTTTCAAGGAACCTGTCAAGAGAGCCAGTTTCAAGTCTGGAAAGAGGTTCTGTAAACTCTCAAAATGTTGCTCTGCAAGGATTTCTGTTGGTACCATAAGGGCTGCTTGGTAGCCAGCCGTCACTGCTGCATACATAGCCAAGCCAGCGACTACCGTTTTCCCGCTTCCTACATCTCCTTGTAAGAGTCGATTCATGTGGTGGTCGGACTTCATGTCTATCAAAATTTCCTGCAAACTCTTTTCCTGAGCTTGAGTCAAGGCAAAAGGCAAGCTTTCTTTGACAGCTGTCACTTTTTCCTGAGACCAATTCAGAACCAGACCGCTTCCCTGAACTCTATTTTCAGACTTGAGCGTCTGCAATTGCATTTGGAAATAAAAGAGTTCTTCAAACTTGATACGGCGAAGGGCCTGCTTGTATTCTGCCAAATCCTTAGGAAAATGCATAGCTCGGACTGCCTGACAACGGGACATGAGTTTGTATTTGTCCAGCAAAGACTGGGGAAGATTTTCTTCTATCAAGAGGTCCAGTCCCTGATCAAAAGCCGTCTTGATGACCTTGACCAGACTGGCCTGACTGATTCCCTGAGCCAATCTATAGACAGGTTGGAGGTCATCTTCCACCTGAGCCAGGACCTTCATTCCTGTCAGACTAGCCTTTGCGCGGTCCCATTTTCCAAAGACAGCAAGAGTTGCTCCCAACTCTATCTTATCTGCTAGATAGGGCTGGTTAAAGAAATTCACCGCAAAAACGACTTCTCCCTGCTTGAGGCTAAAGCGTAGGCGATTACGCTTGAAACCATAGTACTGGACACTAGCAGGAGTCACGACTTGACCAGAAAGAACCGCCTTTTCACCGTCTTCTAGTTCCAGCACCTGCTTGGTCTTGAAATCTTCATATCGGAAAGGAAAGTAGAGCAAGAGGTCTTGCAAGTTTTCAATTCCTAGTTTGGCGTATTTTTCTGCTGACTTTGGTCCCACACCAGGTAAGACATGCAAGGGTTGATGTAGATTCATGCTCCACTCCTTTCTTTTCTAATAATATTCTCTCGGAATGCGGTCGCTGAGAAGACAAACCACCTCATAGTTAATAGTCCCACGGTAGGTCGCTACCTGAGTAGCTGTAATTTCCTTGTCCCCGTTAGAACCAATCAAGGTTACCTTGGTTCCAAGTGGGTAAACCTTAGGCAGACGAATGGTGATTTGGTCCATAGAAACCCGACCGACGATTGGACAAGCTTGGCCTTCTACCAAGACAGAAAAATTCTGCATGTCTCGTGTCCATCCATCCGCATAGCCAATTGGTACCGTCGCGATGACTTGCTCGCTATCCGCCTGATAGGTAGCTCCGTAGCCCATACAAGCTCCAGCTGGAACTGTCTTGACATGGACCATAGCAGACTCCAAGGTCAAGGCTGGTTTCAAGTCATAGGGCAAGTCCAAGACCTCTCCGCTAGGGTTAAGACCATACATAGCATCTCCCATACGGACCGCATTGAAAATAGTCTCTGCATGCCAAAGGGTCGTTGCCGAATTACTGGCATGAACCAGCTTTGGAAGACCTTTCATACTTTCCAAAATAGTTTTAAACCGTTCTAACTGGGCATTAAAGTAGTGATCTGATTCCTCATCTGCAGTAGCAAAGTGGGTAAAAATCCCTTCAACATGCGCACCGTGTTGTTGAAGCAAGTCTTGAGCTTGATCAGCCTCACTAGCCTCTCTAAATCCAATCCGTCCCATCCCTGAGTCAATCTTGAGGTGGACTGTCAATCCAGTTAGGTCTGTTTCCTTATCTAAGAGTGATTGAATCCACTCCAATCCAGCCACTGTCAAGGTAATGTCGTATTCTTTAGCAAGAGCAACAGTTTCGATGTCAGAAACTCCTAAAATGAGGATTCGATTGCTCAGTCCAGCCTGTCTGAGTTCAATGGCCTCATCAATATTAGAAACGCAAAAGCCATCAACATCATCTTGAATAGCCGTCGCAACAGCAACAGCCCCATGCCCATAGGCATTGGCCTTGACCACAGCCCACTTGAGCGTTCCTTTAGGGATATGAGCACCCATTTGCTGAATATTTTGTCGAATAGCTCCCAGATGAATCAGAGCCTTGGTTGGTCTATGTGGACTAGCTTTCATGATTTTCCTCCAAAATGACACTGGCTGTCACAAACTGATCTGTATGGCTGATAGACAGCCAAATCTTTCCTGAAAATGGTGCCTGACTAAAATAAGGCGCCCCGCGTTCATTATTCAAGACTTCCAAATCCTGAAAACCGAGCTTGCCAATGCCCGTTCCCATAGCCTTGGAAAAGGCTTCTTTAGCCGACCAGCGACCAGCCAAATATTCAATCTGCCTGCGCCCTTTAAGACTGGTGAAGCGTTCCATTTCCTTAGCGGTCAGAACGCGCTTAGCAAATCCTTCATGTCGTGTAACTGCGCTTTCTATCGAAGCCAATTCTTCGATGTCAATTCCGTGTCCAACTATCATTCTCATCAAAAGGAGTTGAGATTCCCCAACTCCATCCTTTTCACTTATTTTGTCAAGGTAGCATAGATTTCTTCTACCAAGGCCTCTGTATTTTCCCAACCTAGGCAAGGATCAGTAATAGAACAACCAAAGACCTCTGGTTGGTTTTGACGACCATCTGCTAGGTAAGATTCAATCATAAAGCCTCGAACCGTCTTTTTAATCTTCTCATTCCAATCACGATTCTGCAAGGTCTTACGAACCACTCGAATCTGCTCCATATATTGCTTGCCTGAGTTATCATGGTTGGTGTCGATGAGGATAAAGGGATTTTCAAGTCCCATGGCTTCATAGCGTTCAATAGCATTTAGCAAAGTTTCATAGTAAAAGTTAGGCTCATTTTTCCCATATTCATTAACTGCTCCACGAAGGATGACGTGGGCCAAAGGATTTCCTGAAGTCTCAACTTCTTGACCATGGAAGAGGAAGGTTTGTTTGTTTTGAGCGGCATAGATACCGTTAAACATTACTCCAAGATTTCCTGAGGTTGGATTTTTCATCCCGACCGGTGCATCAATCCCTGAGGCCACAAAGCGGTGCTCTTGGTCTTCCACAGAACGAGCCCCAACAGCATGGTAGCTGACCAAATCATCTACCAAGACCAGATTTGACGGATAAAGCATCTCATCTGCCGTTGTCAAACCAGTCTCTGTAATCACGCGGTAGTGCAACTGGCGCACAGCCTGCAAGCCGTTAATCAGGCTTGGAGCCTTAGAGGTATCTGGTTGGTGAACCAAACCTTTATAGCCGTCTCCGTTGGTGCGTGGTTTAGCTGTATAAACACGCATAACCATGAAAATCTTGTCCGCCACCTTCTTCTGCAAGGCTGATAAACGGCGGGCATATTCCAAGACAGCCTCTTCATTGTCAGAAGAGCAGGGACCAATCACCAAAAGAATTCTGTCATCTTCTCCTGAAATAATGTCTGCCAATTCTCTATCACGACGCTCCTTTAGTCGCAAGGCTTCCGCAGACAATTGGGTTTCTGCCTTGATTGCTTCAATATCAATTTCTTGACCTTTTTCAATAAATGCCATCTTATTCTCCTAGCGTTTGATAGATTTCTCTGACAAGGGCTTCCGTATTTTCCCAGCCAAGACAAGGGTCTGTGATAGACTTGCCAAATACTTCTGGTTCGTTTTGACGGCCGTCTTCCAGATAAGACTCAATCATAAAGCCACGAACGTACTGCTTGATTTTTTCATTCCAATCACGATTAATCAAGGTCTGGCGGACAATTCGAATCTGATCCATGTATTGCTTACCAGAATTGTCATGATTGGTATCGACGATGATAAAAGGATTTTCCAAGCCCATTTTCTCATACTGGGCAATAGTATCCATCAAATTATCATAGTAGTAGTTGGGAATATTCTTACCATACTCATTGGTCGCTCCACGAAGAATAGCGTGCGAAAGCGGGTTTCCAGTTGTTTCCACTTCTTTTCCTAGGAAAAGGAAACTTTGTTTGTTTTGAGCAGCATAAATCCCATTAAACATGACATTGAGATTTCCTGAAGTTGGATTTTTAAAACCAGTCGCAAAATCTGCTCCACTTGCTACAAAGCGGTGTTGCTGGTCTTCAACCGAACGGGCACCAACCGCCATGTAAGAAATCAGATCATCCACAAGCGGTAGATTTTCAGGATAAAGCATTTCATCAGCTGTCGTCATACCTGTTTCCGTAATGACACGATAGTGAAGATGGCGAACTGCTTTGATTCCGTTGATAAGACTAGGCGCTTCTGCTGTGTTAGGCTGGTGAATCAAGCCCTTATAGCCATCTCCGTTGGTACGAGGTTTGGCAGTATAAACACGCATAACCATAAAGATACGGTCTGCTACTTCTTCTTGCAAAGCTGCCAAACGCTTAGCGTACTCAAGGACAGCTTCTTCATTGTCAGATGAGCATGGCCCAATTACCAAGAGAATCCGCTGGTCTTCTCCACGTATAATGGCTTCTAGCTCTTGATCGCGCTGTGATTTTCTCTCCAAAGCTTGGCCTTCTAATTTTGATAAGGCACGAACTTCTTCAATATTAATTTTAGGACTTTTTGCTGTAAATACCATAACTCATCTCCTTATAAAGCAAACGGATACCAAGTAAAAATTTACTTTTCACAAGGTATCCGCCTCTAAACTATCTCATTTTATTGTCTTTTACCGTGACAGTTTTTAAACTTCTTACCAGAACCACATGGGCAAAGTTCATTCCGTCCAATCTGACTCAAATCCAAATCTTCAGGCATATTTGCTTGGTGGGCAGCGATATTGCGAGTCGCTGTTGTACTGATATGGTGTTCTGCTTGTGGTCTTTCTTGTTCATGAATTTGTGCTTTCATCATCAAACGTGTCACATCAAACTCAATCGAACCAATCATGTCATTAAACATACGGAAACCTTCTGCTTGATACTCAACAACAGGGTTGTTCTGAGCATAGCCACGAAGTCCAACCGCGTTACGCAATTGATCAAGGGCATCGATATGATCTGTCCACTTGTTATCTACCACTCGTAGAATCAAAACTTTTTGGAATTCTTTAACTGCTTCTTCATCGCGTAGTTTTGAAACCTGACTATCGTAAACTTGCAAGGCACGTTGGAAAAGCTCTTCCTTGATGGCCTTATCAGACAAGCCTGACAAGTCTTCCATCGTAATAGAATCTTCAGGAAGCAAGTTGTACTTAGCAAAGTTCAAAATTGCCTCAAGCTTTTCATCTTGCTTGGCACGTGCATGACCATCAACGACACGACCAATCGTGCGTTTGATCATAGAGTGAATTTCAGGTGCCAAGTCACGGTCTGCAGTGATAACGTCGTAACGTTGAGCATAGATAATCTCACGTTGTTCACGCATGACATCATCGTATTGAAGGACTTGTTTACGGGTATCATAGTTATTTCCTTCGACACGTTTTTGCGCTGCTTCAACCTGACGCGTTAACATACGAGACTCAATCGCCTCTTCAGACATGTTGAGACGTTCAAAAATTCCTTTCAAGCGTTCAGAACCAAAACGTTTCATCAAATCATCTTCAAGAGATAGGTAGAATTGTGACTCACCTGGGTCTCCTTGACGACCTGAACGTCCACGAAGCTGGTTATCGATACGACGGCTTTCATGACGTTCTGTACCAATCACACAAAGTCCACCTAATTCGCGAACCCCTTCACCAAGCTTGATGTCGGTACCACGACCGGCCATATTGGTTGCGATGGTAACAGCACCACGTTGACCAGCATTCATAATGATTTGGGCTTCTTTATAGTGGTTTTTGGCATTCAAGACTTCGTGAGGAACGCCAGCTGAGACCAATTTCTTAGAAATGTAATCACTAGTTTCAACCGCTACTGTACCAACCAAGACAGGCTGACCTTTTTGGTAACGAGCCTTAACGTCTTCGACAACCGCCTTAAACTTAGCCTCGATACTTGCATAAAGAAGGTCTGAGTGGTCAATACGTTGAACAGGACGGTTTGTTGGGATTGGAATAACACGAATGTTGTAGATTTCACGGAATTCTTCTTCCTCAGTCTTACCTGTACCTGTCATACCAGACAATTTCTTGTACATACGGAAAAGGTTTTGGTAAGTGATTGAGGCAGATGTCTTGGTTTCATCCTGGATTGGCACACCTTCTTTAGCTTCAATAGCTTGGTGCAATCCATCAGAATAACGACGACCTTCCATAGTACGACCTGTAAATTGGTCAACGATCAAAATCTCTTGTTCTTCGCTCACCACATAGTCAATATCGAGAAGCATGATGTAGTTGGCACGAAGGGCGTTATCGATAAAGTGAGTCAGAGCTACGTTTTCGATATCATAGAGGTTTTCAAGTTTGAAGTAGCTTTCAGCCTTGTCAATACCTGAATCAGACAAACCAATAGTCTTAGACTGCACATCGATAATATAGTCGTCTTTGTCCAAAGACTTTACATAGTGGTCTGCCATGTGATACAACTGACTGGTTTCAACTGCGTTAGCACCTGATACGATCAAAGGTGTACGTGCCTCGTCAATCAAGATTGAGTCAACCTCATCGACCAAAGCATAGTTAAGCGGACGTTGTACCATGTTTTCAGCACGAACGACCATGTTGTCACGAAGGTAGTCAAATCCGATTTCTGAGTTGGTTGAGTAAGTAATATCACACTCATAGGCTTCTTTTTTCTCCATTGGAGATTTGGCAGCCAAGTTAATCCCTACTGACAAACCAAGCCATGAGTACAATTCCCCCATCTCAGTCGCGTCACGTTCTGACAGGTATTCATTGACCGTAACTACGTGAACCCCTTTGCCTGAAAGGGCATTGAGGTATACCGGCATGGTCGCAGTCAAGGTTTTTCCTTCCCCTGTACGCATCTCTGGCACGTCACCATGGTGAAGAACGATTCCCCCCATGACCTGAACCTTATATGGGAAGAGACCTAGGACACGTTTGGCACCTTCACGGACAACCGCAAATGCTTCATAAAGCAATGAATCCAGTGATTCTCCATTTTGATAACGTTCTTTAAATTCAACTGTTTTTGCTTTTAGTTGGTCGTCAGTCAAAGCAGCCATTTGGTCTTCGTATTTGAAAACCTTGTCAGCCATCTTTTCCAGACGACGGATTTCTCCTTTATCATTTTCGATAATTGTTTTTAAAATATTAGCCATGTTTTTCCTTACTTTAAATTCCGAATATTTTAGAATGTTCTTTTAATTTTAGCACAATTACTGATTATTTTCAAGGAAGAATCCCCATTTTGAAAAGGAAAAAGAGGCTAGTTTCCAAGCTAACCTCTCTGACTTTTATGATACTTTAATTGCCAAAAATCGGCAAAATCGCAAATAGGATAAATAGATTAATCCAAAGAGAAAAACAGCAGATCAATCCAAAAACAAAGAGACTGACTTTCTTGGACAGCAAAGCCATCAAAATCGACAGAATTCCAAAAACTAGTAAAACTTTCTGCATGATTAAGAGATTGATAAATATTCCCAGAACTGGTTTATCCCAAGGAAGAAAGAAGAAAGCAAGCCAGATAAGCAAGACTAAACCAATATAGACCTTAGAATAGCGTGTAATAAATGATTTTAGATGTTCCATAAGCCACCTCCTAGGATTGTATATCCTTTAAATATTGTATATGTCCATTTTCGACAACTAATACATCTGTACAAAGGTCTGAAATATCTTCCGATATGTGCGACGTCAGGATAACCAAACCATTTTCTTTTTTCAGATAGGATAAAATGACCTGTTTGGTTAACCTCACACTCTTCTCATCCAAAGCATTCATAGGTTCATCAAGAAAGAGTATAGAAGGTTCGGCAATAAAGGCTTGAATCAAGGCCATTTTTTGTTTCGTTCCTAAGGATAAATGACGGTATTCAACGTCTTCAAATTCCTGTAAATCATAGTATTGGATCCAATCGGCAATTCTTTTTTCCGTAACTTTAGATGAAAAATATCTTAATAGTTCCAAATTTTCTCTCAGTGATAAATGAGATAAAAACTCTACCTTTTCAATTAAAATCCCTGCATCCTGAATATAATGATTTTTCACCCCGTAAACTTTGCCATCTTGAAGAACTTTTCCTTTGTCAAGTTTAATATAACCAGCAAGTACCTTTAAAAGAACTGTCTTGCCAGATCCATTATCACCTTTAAGTCCATAAATTTTTCCTGATTGAAAGACCAAATTTAACTGATTTAAAATAGGTCTTTTCCCATAAATTTTCTGTCCATTTATAATTTCAAGTCTCATCGTTTATCCTTTCTTAAATTTCTCTTCTAACCGACTAACAATCAAGATAACTAATAAACTTAAGAGTCCTAAATATACTATTACAATATGATCTATCATCCATTCTTGTCCCACAAATGCTAAAAAATAGAGAAAAAACGAGAAGCCAGCACCCGCACTAATAAGTGCTATCAGATAAGACAGTAGTAAGTACAAAATCATTAACTGAGCAAGTAAAAAGAAAGGTGCGACTGTTTTGAAATGAATTCCTAGAGGAAGTAAACCAAGAAACCAGACAAATAAATCTTGAGTAAAAAATTTAGAAATGACAACCAATCGTTTCCTTGTATAATCGAAAAAGGAGCTTGATTGATAGCGAATCAAGTGATGATAATGGTCTGCCAAATCACTTTCAAGTAAAATGACAGAGAGCCATCCTACCATGAAAATAGAAAGGTTTAACAAGAGTTTGGGGATTTCTAAATTTACTTCAGAATAGTCATTATAGGAAAAGATTGAAATCAATTCTCTCTTGAAAAAGAGAAAAACATCCTGCTTTTGAACCGCTGTTGACAATAGATAGTTGGTCAAAATCATCATCAGAACTATACGAAGTAGTAAAACAATCTTTCTCTTTAGCAAAATATTGTTAAAATTCTTAAACATTATCTTCATATTTTTTAAGCACCATATAAGGGACAATATAAAGGATATAAGGAGTAAAGAGTTTCATCAAACTTACATCCCCATAGCTAGCTTGCATCAAACTCGTCATAGGAACCATATAGTATGGCAAGATACTATAGAGCAGCATAGAACCAAGCCAAAGAAACATCAAATAGGCAATTGCCGAACGAGTCACATTCCCTAAATAATCAACTATTTTAAAAAAATAGACCGTATTGATGAAGATACCAATTAGAAGGACACACATAAAAAACAAATAACTTTTTATTTCTCCATCTAGAAGCCTTTGTAAACTACTTCCATCAGAAAATAGAGAATTCCATTCCAGAGGCGAAAAAGTCCCAAAGAAATAGGTTATGATTGCAATTATCAGCACAGTCACTAAATATATCACACAAGGGATACTTGCAACTTGAAAAATCAACTTTCTTTTTAACCCTTGATAACTCACTTCTCTTCCAATACTCAATCGTAAAACTTTATTTTTCAGCTGAATGTATTGAAAACCTAGCAAAGAAATGATAATTGGAATAATAAATGATTGATAAAAACCTAAGTTGAACTGGAGAATACGAAAATCTAAAGCTGATTTTAATAAGTCATTTTTAATTGCTTGTCCATCGAATTTGGCTAAGTCAGGCGCATGAATATCAAAAAAGAAATAAGTCATCAAAAAATCACGATACACCAAAGCAAGGAAAATCAAAGTAAGCAAGACATAAACAAATTTATGCCTTGCCAAAGTTAAGAGAGGAATCTTCATAAGCCACCTCCTACAAATAGAAAGTAATATAATACTCAATGAAAATCAAAGAGCAAACTAGGAAACTAGCCGCAGGTTGCTCAAAGCACTGCTTTGAGGTTGTAGATAAGACTGATGAAGTCAGCTCAAAACACTGTTTTGAGGTTGTGGATAGAACTGACGAAGTCAGTAACCATACCTACGGCAAGGCGACATTGACGTGGTTTGAAGAGATTTTCGAAGAATATAAATCAATGTCTCCCCGCTTTAGACTTCCCTAGTTCCTGTCTCAAGCGAAGCATTTTTTTGAAACAGATATAAGTTAACCTATTCAGACCAATAGCTAGCAGAATAAAAAGAAACCAAATGCCCCATAACTTGATATCTGTCAAATTTCTCAAGACGATATTGAAAAACAGAACTGAAATAACTGTCCAAGCAAGGCTAAAAAGAGCATAGAGGGGGATGTAAAACCAGTAAAAATAGTAAAAAATTGGGAAAAATTTACTTTCTCTATTATCCTTTTCAATCCAATTGAAAAAGTAAAACCAGGGAAATAAGATTATCAATTTAAACAAATGTTTCATCACTAGCCCCCTCTCTATTTGATAGCGTTTTCTTCAACTTCATTCTATCAAAAAAATCTGGAAATGTCATTCCAGATTCTACTTTTTTATTTGCGTTTTCTTGCGATGAGATGGATTGGTGTTCCTTCAAAGACAAAGGCCTTGCGGATTTGATTTTCCAAGAAACGCAGGTAAGAAAAGTGCATGAGTTCTTCTTCGTTGACAAAGATGACAAAGGTTGGTGGTTTAGTTGCCACTTGGGTTGCATAGAAAATCTTGAGACGTTTTCCTTTGTCTGTCGGTGTTGGGTTGATGGCAATGGCATCCATAATGACATCGTTCAAGACAGCTGATGGAATACGTGTGTTTTGACTTTCACTGATTTGTTTGATCATCTCAGGCAGTTTGTGAAGACGTTGCTTGGTCAAGGCTGATACAAAGATAATCGGTGCGTAAGGTAGATATTGGAACTGCTCACGGATATCTTCTTCCCAGTTTTTCATAGTGTGGTTGTCTTTTTCAAGTGTATCCCACTTGTTGACCACGATAATCATCCCTTTACCAGCTTCATGGGCAAATCCTGCGATACGCTTGTCGTATTCACGAATACCCTCTTCCGCATTGATGACCATCAAGACCACATCTGAACGGTCAATCGCACGCATGGCACGCATGACAGAGTATTTCTCAGTATTTTCATAAACCTTACCAGACTTACGCATACCAGCCGTATCAATCATGGTAAACTCTTGACCATCTGTATCTGTAAAGTGGGTATCAATGGCGTCACGCGTTGTTCCAGCAACGGGACTAGCAATAACACGGTCTTCTCCCAAGATAGCATTGATCAAGCTTGACTTTCCAACGTTTGGACGACCAATCAGGCTAAACTTAATGACATCTGGGTTTTCTTCCTCATATTCATTTGGAAGATTTTCTACAATAGCGTCTAGCACATCCCCTGTACCGATACCATGGACAGATGAGATAGGCAGCGGTTCACCCAAACCGAGGGCATAGAAATCATAGATATCATTTCGCATCTCAGGGTTGTCCACCTTGTTAACCGCGAGGATAACTGGTTTGTGGGTCTTATAAAGCTTACGGGCTACGTATTCGTCTGCATCGGTAATCCCTTCCTTACCAGACACGACAAATACGATAACATCTGCTTCTTCCATAGCAATTTCTGCCTGGTGCTTGATTTGTTCCATGAAAGGAGCATCGACATCATCGATTCCTCCTGTATCAATCATGCTAAAAGAACGATTGAGCCACTCACCCGTTGCATAGATACGGTCACGTGTCACTCCTTCGACATCCTCTACAATGGAGATTCGCTCACCAGCGATCCGATTAAATAGGGTTGATTTCCCAACATTGGGACGTCCTACAATGGCAATAGTTGGTAGGGCCATAATTTCTCACTTTCTACAATAACTTTTTCTGTTCAAGATTTTTTCTAGTTGAGTTTGGTTCAGCTTGACCAAACTGTTCTGCTAGACGCTGACTCCAGCTTGTGGTCGCACGCGCCCCAGCATAGTCAGCCTGTACACGGTCATAAGCTTCAATCACATCAACTGTTTGTTCCTGATATTCTTCCTCAAAAACCACCTGATGCAATGGCAAGCGAGGTTTGACTTCATGTTCTTCATTTGGTATTCCTAGTGCCATCCCAAAGACAGGATAGGTGTAGTCAGGCAGGTTAAAAAGCTCTGCCACTTCTTCTGATTTGTAACGCACCAAGCCAATAATGACACCACCATAGCCCAAGCTCTCAGCTGCCAGCAGGGCATTTTGACCAGCAAGAGCCGCATCGACTGAACTAATCAAAAGACCTTCTACACCTTGAGGTTGGAATGTATCGGTATGAAGCTGGGCTCCCTTTTCTGCTCGGTTCAAGTCTCCGACAAAGAGAAGGAAAACAGCTGACTGGCGAATGGCTTCTTGAGGCACCAATTCATACAAAGCGTCTTTCTTCTCTTGACTTCGTATTACAATCACAGAGTAGGATTGAAAATTCTTCCAAGACGAGGCCATCTGGGCTGCTGTCAGGATTTCGGTCAAGTCTTCTTGAGGAAGGGCTTGCTCTTTAAACCTGCGCACTGAAGTGTGAGCCTTCATTAATTTGATTGTTTCTGTCATCGACGGTTCACTCCTTCTAAACGAGTCTCCTCGGCCAAATAACGAATGCGTTCCATGACGCGTCTGGCTTCCCAGGTTTCGTCATTTCCATGTTTCCCTTTAGCGAAATGCTGCTCCAATTCTTCAAAGTTGAAGTTGGATGTGAAAAAGGTCGGTAAATCTTCCTGCATCCGATATTGAAGAATGACCTGCAGGATTTCGTCACGCACCCAAGGTGTTGATTGCTCGGCACCAATATCATCTAAAATCAGGACTTCAGAAAGCTTAAGCTCATCCACCAAGGTCTTAACATTGCCATCACTGATAGCATTTTTAGCATCAATGACAAAGCTAGGATAATGGAGAAGAGTTGATGAAACACCTCGTTTTTCTGACAAATCATGGGCTAAGGCAGCCACCATGAAACTTTTACCCACACCAAAGTCTCCATATAAGTAAAGACCTTTTCGCATAGCTGGATATTGCTCCACGAAGGCTAATAGCTTTTCAAAAACTGGCAAGCGCCCCAAATCATCCAAGTCAACTTGAGCTAAACTAGCTTTCCTGAGACTGGCTGGCAGATTGATTAACTTGAGACGGTTCTTAATAGCCGCTTCTTTTTCCGCTGCGATTAGTTCAGGAGTTTCTTCGTAAGAAACATCCGCATAGCCATGATTCATAACCAAAATCGGCTTGTAGCCTTTGGCAATATAATCCGTATCCCCACGGAGAAACTTGTCACGCTCGGTAATGTACTGATTAAACTTGGAGATACTGCGATTCAATTCCTCTGGAGTAAGGGATTCTTGCTGGATAAAGGCCGCAACATCAGGGTCCTTCATGATTTTCTGGACCAAATCTTGATAATGAAAACGGCTGGGTTGACGTTTGAGTACGTCTCCGACACTTTCCATCTAATCTCCTCCTTTTTCTAATCGAGCTAATAGTTCTTGTTTCTTACGTTCTAGTTCCAGACGAGTTTCCTCGCTGGTTTCATTCTTATAATCTGGATTGCTCCACTTGGGTACATTGGACTTGGTAGGACTCGGTTTACTAGTCTTTTGAGCCTGACTCTTCTGTCCTCTCTCACGGATGCGCAAGACTGCCTCTTCTGCCGAATGAATCTTTTGATAGGCGTAGTCATTGGCTACCTTCATGGCATATTTCTCATTGATATTTGCCGAATCCACCTTATTAAAGGTCAATAAGAGAATGATATTGATGACTTCGTCCAGCAAGCCCAAGCCAGCCATCTGTTGCAAGAGTTCTCTTTCTGTTTGGGTAATGGTCCCCTTGCGTGTTTGCTTGATTTCTGCCAAGAACTGCAAGGCCGTTTTACTTTTGGCCTCTTTGATAATGGTTGCTTCCTTAGGACTAAAGTCAGAGGAAATCGGTTTTTGAGCTATTTTTTCCCGCATGCGTTTGGTTGAAATAACCTGGGAAACAGCTGTTGACTTGGCCAATTGATAAGTTTCAAACCAAGTCCATTTCTTCTCCTCGGCGATGGCAAAGAGGTTTAAGACATCGGACTGCTCATCCGCAAAGCGAAGCCCATCTCGAGCCATAAGCTGACGAAAATGGTCCAAGTCAAAATCGTTGGCCACTTTCTTCTTGAGACCAAGGTCTTCTTGACTTCCCAGTTCTGCCAAGTCTGGAAAGACTTGATTGAGTGAGACAGGTATTTCTTCACCATCAGCACTTTCAACTTTCAAATCCTCCACAGCTGCATCGCCAATCTTTTTCTCCAAAAGTCTGCGATAAACAGGATGCTCCAAGAAATCTTGACTTGAAAGAGGAGCATGGAGGGCTAGCTGATAAACATCCCCCTTTTGATAGAGAGTCAAGAGATTGAAAGCAGATAGGATTTTCAGGGATTTTATCAGTCTATCCATCCCAAAGTTAAGATGGTTAAGAATGCTTGAAAAAAGATATTCCTTTCTGCCATTATCCCAAAAACTCATTGTATAAAGATAAAGGCTCAGTGCCTCCTGACCGATAATCGGGAGGTAGCACTGTACCAGAGATGAGGTATCTTGCGACACCCGATTATTCTTTAGATAAGAAAAACGGTCAATTGGCTTCATTTATCTTTCCTTTTTCTTTTTAGAGGACTGGGTGATTTGTTGGAGCAAGCTCTCTAACTCACTAACATCCTTAAAACTACGATAGACACTGGCAAAACGTACATAGGTAATCTCATCTAACTCAGCCAACTCCTCCATGACGAGTGAACCAATGTCCTCACTTTGAATTTCATTTTCATTTCGACCACGGAGTTTCTGTTCGATACGATTGACTACCATGTTGATTTCATCACTTGACACAGGACGTTTCTGGGCTGAGCGGATAATTCCATTAAAGATTTTATCTCTAGAGAATTGTTCCCGTGTGCCATCTTTTTTAACAACCACTAAGGTTCTTTCTTCTACTCGTTCGTAGGTTGTAAAACGGTGCTGGCATTCGTCGCACTCACGTCTTCTACGAATAGTGTTCCCTTCTTCTGCTTGGCGACTATCGATAACACTTGACTTGGTAGCCCCACATTTTGGACAACGCATCCTTCCCCTCCTTATCGTTTTCTTTTCATTATACCATTTTTTAAACGATTACCAAAACAATTCTTCTTTTTGCTTGACAAGTTTTTTGTTTTGTTGTATTATTTAATTAAGACAAAAGGATAAAAGAAAGGAGACCAAGATGTCCTGGACATTTGACAACAAAAAACCCATCTATTTACAGATTATGGAGAAAATCAAGCTTCAGATTGTTTCCCATACACTGGAACCCAATCAACAACTTCCAACCGTGAGAGAGCTAGCTAGCGAGGCTGGTGTCAATCCAAACACCATCCAAAGAGCCTTGTCAGACCTTGAACGAGAAGGCTTTGTCTACAGCAAGCGAACAACTGGACGATTTGTGACTGAGGATAAGGAGCTAATCTCCCAATCACGCAAACAATTATCGGAAGAAGAATTGGAACACTTCGTTTCCTCCATGACCCATTTTGGCTATGAAAAAGAAGAACTACCAGGCGTAGTCGGCGATTATATTAAAGGAGTTTAAGCCTATGTCATTACTAGCATTTGAAAATGTATCCAAATCTTATGGAGCAACCCCAGCCCTTGAAAATGTTTCCCTTGACATCCCAGCTGGAAAAATTGTTGGTCTCCTTGGACCAAACGGCTCAGGGAAAACAACCCTGATTAAACTAATCAATGGCCTCTTGCAACCAGATCAAGGACGCGTCCTCATCAACGACATGGACCCAAGCCCAGCAACCAAGGCTATCGTAGCTTATTTGCCGGATACGACCTATCTCAATGAACAAATGAAGGTCAAGGAAGCCCTAACCTACTTTAAGACCTTCTATAAAGATTTCAATCTTGAACGCGCCCATCATCTACTTGCAGACCTGGGCATTGATGAAAATAGTCGTCTCAAAAAACTATCAAAAGGAAACAAGGAAAAGGTACAACTGATTTTGGTTATGAGCCGTGATGCTCGTCTCTATGTTCTGGACGAACCCATTGGTGGGGTGGATCCAGCAGCCCGTGAGTATATCCTCAATACCATTATCAACAACTACTCCCCAACTTCTACCGTTTTGATTTCTACCCACTTGATTTCTGATATCGAGCCAATCTTGGATGAAATTGTCTTCCTAAAGGATGGAAAAGTCGTCCGTCAAGGAAATGTAGATGATATTCGCTATGAGTCAGGTGAATCCATCGACCAACTCTTCCGTCAGGAATTTAAGGCCTAAGCAAAGGAGATTATTATGTTTTGGAATTTAGTTCGCTACGAATTTAAAAATGTCAACAAGTGGTATTTAGCCCTCTACGCTGCTGTTCTCTTCCTCTCTGTTCTTATTGGAATTCAGACACAATCCTTAATAAAATTACCTGAAAAAAATCTATCTGTTCTACTTGTTTTTCTATCTACTGTCTTTGGTGGTTTGATGGTTACACTTGTGATTTCAACTATCTTCTTGATTATTAAACGATTCAAAGGAAGTGTCTATGACCGACAAGGCTATCTGACTTTAACCTTGCCAGTTTCTGAACATTATATCATCTCAGCCAAACTAGTCGGTGCCTTTATCTGGTCTATTGTCAGCACTACTGTACTAGCAATCAGTGCTTTTATTGTTCTGACTCTAACAGCTCCAGATTGGTTTGCAAGTTCTGACTTGATTCCATTTATAGAAACACATCTTCCTCAACTCTCTCTTATGGGGGTATCCTTCCTACTAAATACTATTTCTGGAATCCTCTGCATCTACTTGGCTATTTCCATTGGACAGCTTTTCAACGAATACCGTAGCGCACTTGCTGTTGCAGCCTACATTGGTATCCAAATCGTCGTTGGCTTTATTGAACTCTTCTATCGTTCTAACCCTGGTTTCTACTTCCCATCAACCACAGGAGGGGCTGATCAGTTCCAGATGGGCATTATCATGACTATTCTGGAAGAAGTTATTCTTATAGCCATCTACTATCTAGGAACTTATCACATCTTGAAAAACAAGGTTAATTTGCAATAAAAAAGGCCCAGCTAAACAGCTGGGTTTTGATTTAACTCAATATCAAACTGGCTACGATAGGGCTGACAAAGACATAGAGAATACCGGTGACACCGATAGCCAAACCACCCATAGCTCCTGCTACAGAACCGTATCGAAAGGCTGTTCCTGTTCCAACTGCGTGGCCTGTTCCTCCAAGGGAAAGACCAACAGCTACTGGGTCATCAATTTTCAACCACTTCAAAAGGGTTGGTCCGATGACACTGGTTAAAATCCCAGTTGCCACTACCACCACCAAGGTCACGGTCGTCAGACCTTGCAATTTTTCTGTGATTCCCACTGCCATAGCGGTTGTTACTGACTTGGGAAAGAGAGAAATGGCTAGGAAAAAGTCCATTCCAAAAATCTTTGCTACAAGGGCCGTGAAAGAGGTATTGACCACTACCGCTAACAGACTACCAAAGAGAATACTCCGTGCATGGTGCTTCATCAAGTGAAAACTCTTATAAAGCGGAATACCCAGAGCCACTGTCGATGGGACAATCAAATTGTTCAGATAAACCCCACCTTGGTAGTAATCTTGGTAAGAAATACCCGTCACTTTTAGAAAGATGATAATGAAAACGGCTGACAAAAGCAAGGGCGTTGTCAATGGATGGGGAAAACGTCTGTAAATCAGCATTCCCACTAGATAGGCTAGGATAGACAGGGCAAGCCCAAACAGGGGATTGGAAACAAATTCACTCATTTGGTATCTCCTTTCTCATAATCTCCCTCAAATCGTCTCTTAATAAACTGAACTACCAGGGCTATGAGGATAATATTGATAACTGCTGCAAAAAAGACAATCAAGACGATAGGCAAAAGATAGGGGGCAATCACATCAAACTTCTCCATGATTCCCACTGCTGGTGGCAAAAAGAGAATGGTCATATTGGCCAGCAAGAAATTCCCCACCATGTTGACATGCCTAGTTCTCAGCCACTTAAATTGCAAGGCTAGAAAGAGAATAATCAAACCGATAATACTGCCTGGGATGGGCAAATGAAAGAAACTAGAGATTCCCTCTCCGATTAGAGAAATCACAAAGAGAATCATTAATTGAACATATAATTTCATCCTATACTCCACGAAATAGACTTCTTGCATACCAGTTTACTCTTTTTTCAGAAAATTTCAAGGAAATGCACAAAGGATAATGAAAATTAGAAAGGAAAGGGGATACAAATAATTCTTGACTTGTGAAAACAGGCATGATTTAGGATAAAATATTCCAGCGTCCTTCTTGCCAGCATTCTTGAAAAGTAGTATAATTATTGCATGCGCAATCATCTTGTGATACAAAGACTGTCCGTGAATGGACATTCTTCTATTTACAACCCTAAAAAGAAAGGAGATACTATGACCTATTTGGAAAAATGGTTTGACTTCAATCGTCGTCAGAAAGAAATTGAAAGTCTCTTGGAAGAGACTATTGCCCAGCAGAGCGAGCAAAGTCTGACCTTGAAAGAGTTTTACCTGCTCTACTATCTGGACTTGGCTCAAGAAAAATCTCTACGCCAGATTGATCTGCCAGATAAGCTTCATCTGAGCCCGAGCGCTGTTTCTCGGATGGTGGCTCGCTTGGAAGCCAAAAATTGCGGTCTGCTTAGTCGCAGGTGTTGTGATCAAGATAGACGCTCTAGTTTTATCTGCCTGACAAGTGATGGGCAAAAGACACTGGCCACACTACAAAAGGCTGTCGAAGAAAGCTTAGAAACTGGTTTGGATTTCTTGATTTAAGATGATTTTAGAAAAAAGTTGCGTGCGCAATCATTTTTCTTGACATTCTCTTTTACAAGGAGTAAAATAAAGTCATCATTAAACAAAGGAGTTTTTAAAATGATTGAAATTACCTATCTAGATGCCAGCAAGAACGAAAGAACTGTGACTTTCGAGTCTTATGAAGACTTTGATCGTTCACAACAAGCTTGCCTTATCGGCGTCGCAGACTACTACCCTGTCCAAAAATTAACTTACAACGGTCATGATTTGGACTACCATGGGACTTATGGAGATGTCTTCTTCTATCTCATGAAACATGATTTAAGCCAATATAACTAAAAAAAGGAGAAATACAATGGCAAAAGCAATTACAGATGCAACATTCGAACAAGAAACAAAAGACGGTTTGGTCTTGGTAGACTTCTGGGCAACTTGGTGTGGTCCATGTCGTATGCAAGGTCCAATCTTGGACAAATTGTCTGAAGAACTTTCAGAAGATGTTTTGAAAATCGTTAAAATGGACGTTGATGAAAACCCAAACACAGCTCGTGCTTTTGGAATCATGTCTATCCCAACTCTTCTCTTCAAAAAAGACGGCCAAGTGGTCAAACAAGTTGCTGGTGTTCACACAGCAGAACAAATCAAGGCCATCGTTGCTGAATTGAGCTAATCAACTGAGAGACCAAGTACTTGCTTTGGTCTCTTTTTTCTTGGCCTTTGCCATTTTTCAAAAAATATGCTAGACTGTAGATAGAATATTACGATGTTTGGGACACGCCATCGCTAAAAAAAACCTTGACTTGGTATTTTTTAGCTCCCTCATGGGAGCTTTTTGCGTGCTCTGAACATTTCCCATTTTGGAAGGAGTACTATGAAACGTCAATCATCCTTGGTCGTCTTTAGTGGCGGTCAAGATTCTACAACCTGCCTCTTTTGGGCTAAAGAACACTATGAAACAGTCGAAGCTGTCACCTTTGCCTATGGTCAGCGTCATCATCTCGAAATTCAAGTTGCCCAAGAAATCGCCAAGGAACAGGGGATTCGTCATCATATCCTAGATATGTCTCTGCTGGGGCAAATCACTGAAAATGCCCTGACCTCTGATCTGGAGATTGAGCAAAAAGAGGGGGAGGTTCCCAATACCTTCGTTGACGGTCGCAACCACCTCTTTCTATCCTTTGCGGCGGTTCTTGCTAAGCAACGAGGCATTAAAGATATCGTGACAGGTGTCTGCGAGACAGACTTCTCAGGCTACCCCGATTGTCGAGATGTCTTTGTCAAATCCCTTAATGTTACCCTCAACCTTGCCATGGATTACGACTTTGTTATCCAAACACCTCTCATGTGGCTAGACAAGGCTGAAACTTGGGAATTAGCTGACCAACTCGGTGCCTTTGACTATGTTCGTGAAAAGACCTTAACCTGCTACAACGGGATTATCGGAAGTGGCTGTGGAGAGTGCCCAGCCTGCCACCTACGTCAACATGGTTTAGATGTTTATCTCTCACAGAAAGGAGAGGACTAATGTTTTTTGCACCCAAAGAAATCAAACAGGAAACTGGGGAATCTCTGGTCTACAATCCTCACAGAACCTTGGTATCAAAAGAGTTTACCTTCGATGCTGCCCACCACCTCTTTCACTATGAGGGAAAATGCAAATCCCTTCATGGTCACACCTATCATCTGCAGATTGCTGTCAGTGGATTTTTAGATGAACGTGGCATGACCTACGATTTTGGAGACATCAAAGCGATCTACAAGAATTTCTTAGAGCCCCACTTGGATCATCGCTATCTCAATGAAACTCTTCCCTATATGAACACGACTGCTGAAAATATGGTTTACTGGATTTTCCAAACCATGAACCAAGAGTTGCCTGACGAACGTGGTCTCCGTTTGGAATACGTTCGTCTCTATGAGACTCCGACTGCCTTTGCAGAGTTTAGACGGGAGTGGTTAGATGACTAGGAAACGTGTCCTCAAACTACCAGTTTTGGAAATTTTCGGCCCAACTTTTCAAGGCGAAGGTCGTGCTATCGGACAGAAAACCATGTTTGTCCGCACTGCTGGTTGCGACTACCACTGCGACTGGTGCGATTCTGCCTTTACTTGGGATGGCTCTGAAAAGCCAACTCGCATGACAGCTGACGAGGTCATTGCTGCCTTGGATAAATTGGGGAGCTACGACTATGTAACCCTATCTGGGGGAAATCCTGCTATCCTAGCAGCCAACATGGCCGAATTGGTCACTAAACTCAAGGAACGTGGTGTCACTCTAGCTGTTGAGACCCAAGGCTCCCGCTGGCAAAATTGGTTAAAAGACATCGACCAAGTTACTCTCAGTCCCAAACCTCCTTCATCCAAGATGGAAGTCAACTTTGAGACCTTGGACTTTATCGTTTCCCAACTGGATCCAGACAAGGTCACCTTTAAAATCCCTGTCTTTGATGATGCAGATTTGGACTTTGCCCGAGGCATACAAGAACGCTACCAACCAGATGTTCTCTTCTTATCGGCTGGAAATCCTGAGCCCAAGGCTACGGGTAATATTGTCCAAGACCAACTGGACCGTCTCAAAGAACTCTGGGAACGTGTCGCTACTGACGATAGCTGGGGCAATGTCCGCGTCCTTCCTCAACTCCATACCCTCCTTTACGATAACCAACGTGGTGTTTAAGATTAGAAAGAAAAAATCATGTCACAACAAGAAGAAATGAAAAACCTTAGCCTACTGGGCAACAAAGAAACCAACTACATTTTTGAATATCAACCAGAAGTCCTCGAATCCTTTGACAATCGTCATGTGGAAAATGACTATTTTATCAAATTTAACTGTCCTGAATTTACCTCACTTTGCCCAATCACTGCTCAGCCAGACTTTGCAACTATCTATATTTCCTACATCCCTGACAAGCTCTGTGTCGAGTCAAAATCCCTCAAACTCTACCTCTTTAGCTACCGAAACCACGGAGATTTCCACGAAAACTGTATCAACACCATCGGGAAAGACTTGGTCAACTTGCTAGACCCTCGCTATTTGGAGGTTTGGGGAAAATTCACTCCGCGCGGTGGCATCTCAATTGACCCCTACTACAACTACGGTAAGCCTGGAACTAAGTATGAAAGCTTGGCAGAACAACGCCTCTTCCAACACGACCTTTATCCAGAGAAAATTGACAACCGTTAAACTCATACGAAAAAGCCCTGTTCCTCATCATGAGGAGCAAGGCTTTTTGAGTTTCAATTATTCTTCTGTTCCAAGGAAGTTTTTCGCAACAAGGGCTGCAAGAACTCCACCAACGATTGGGGCAAGGATGAAAATCCAAACTTGTTGAAGGGCTGCGCCACCTACCAAGACAGCTGGTGCCAAGCTACGAGCTGGGTTTACTGAAAGTCCAGTAATGTTCAATCCCACAAGAATCATCGCCATCAAGGACAAACCGATTACCAAACCAGCAATCGCGCCATTGCCCTTGCTTGCTGATGTCACAGTCATGATAACCAAGACAAACAAGAAAGTTGCGATGACTTCAAACAAGAAACCACCAAAGACAGTGACACCGTTTGCCAAGGCATTTTCACCAAGACTAGCAGTTGACATACCTGAGTTAGCCAAGAGGAAGAATACCGCGCCAGAAGCGATGAAGGCTCCAACAACTTGTCCAAGGATGTAGTTGACAAGGTCTTTTGATGACAAGCGTTTGTTTACAAACATAGCAATCGAAACAGCTGGGTTCAAGTGAGCCCCTGAAACAGTTCCGATTGAGAAAGCTGCAACCACGATTGCCAGACCAAAGGCAAAGGCAATCCCTAGGTGACCAAGGCCATTTCCAAAAACAACGGCTCCTGTCCCAATGAACACAAGCATGAACGTACCGATTAACTCAGCGACAAATTTTTTCATTCTCTTTCTCCTTTTTTCAAAAACTAGATACTAGTCTATCAAAAGAGGGAAAGGGTTTCAAGAAAATTGCTTGGAAATTTCGTATCAGTTGCAATATTGTTTTCAAAAATTGTATATTTTTAATGTATTGCAATTAGTTGTAAATCTCTATATTTGATGGTTATACTATACTGAATAAAATAGGAGTTTGTATTAACCTTTTTAAAAAGCACAAAACTCTCTATTTAATCCATTCCCCATTGTAATTGACATGATATCCATCAGGTGTAGTTGTATTGACTGCTAAAGCACCAGAACTGTAAGCATAATACCATTTCCCTGAAACAGCGAACCATCCAGTTTGCATAGCACCTGAACCATTGAGATAATACCATGAATTACCTACTTTTGCCCATCCAATCTGCATATCCCCTGAACCACTGAGATAATACCACGAACTACCTGATTGAACCCATCCAGTCTGCATCCAGCCCGAGCGATCAAAATGATACCATTTTCCATTGATTAGCTCCCATCCATTGGATGTATAGGAACCATTGTTATGTCTATACCACCAACGACCAGATGATTGAATCCAACTTCCTTTGGAAGCAAGTCTTACTTTTAATGCTTCAGATACTTTGATGTATTCTTTCTTAGCATTTTCCTTTTTAACTTTTGCATTTTTTAATTTAGCATTTGAATTTTCAAGTGCTTTTTTAGATTCCTCAAGCTTCTGTTTAGCGATCATCAAACTTTTTTTAGCTTCATCGAGTTTTCTTGGAGCATTTTTGAGGACAAGAACATATTGTTGAGCTTTCAACAAATCGTTTTTAGCATTAACTAATGACTGTTCCGCATTCTTACTAGCATGAGATTTATTATTTTTGATTACTTTCAATCGATTTAATTGAGATTCTTGCTTCGAAAGTTCAGATTTAGCAATATTTAACGCAGTTTGTTGTTTACTCAACTCAGATTTAGCAGATTTTAAAACGTTTAACTTGGATTGATTTTGTTTTGTTAAGTCTGAAAGACGTTTTTTAGTTTTATCCAGATTTTTTTGATCTGTATTCAATGTTGTTTTAGCAATTGTAAGATTTTTGTTTAGTGATGAAATTTTATCCCTCATTAAAGTTTCTTCGTTTTTTTGTTTTCGATTGAAACTATCCAGAGCCTCTTTAGCTTTTGTATAAGCTGGATTTTTAGGATGTGTGATTTCATTCCAAACATAACGGAAAGTTGTCTTCGGTAAAAATTTTACACGTTTACCGTTAAAATAAAATTCACTATGGTCTGGATCACCATCTTTATTTTCTGCTCTGGCTAAAAAATATGAACTGCTTGGATTATAATAATAGGTCTTACCATTATAAACATAGCTTCTTTTTTCAGATGGGCTAATCACTGTTGGTAATGTATCATAAACACCTTTTGCTTCACTAATGAAAGTCATTACACCATAATTTCCAAAAGTTGTTTTTTTACTTGACGATGCTCCAAGAGCAAATCCAGTCCCTGATGCAGCAAGCAAGGGAATTCTATGGCCATAGTTAAAAGTATTTGCTTCTTTCGGAGTTGATGCACCATATAATGATGCATTACTATAATCATTAAAGTAAGATAGAAGCTCTTTATAAGCAAGTTCTTTTTCACTCAATCGACTCTTTTCTGGAACTGAACCAGCTGTAGCATTTTCTGTTGCATCCTTAAAACCAAAATCTTGATTTTTTAGTTTTGTATCATGTGACAGTTTATCATTTGCCACCATTTCATCTGCCCTAGCTTTTCCATATTTCAAAGCCTTTTCAGTCACAGGTGGCACTGGAATATCAATGCCATTTATTCTCCGCAACTCGATTAAGTAGTTACGAACGTATTCAGAAACTTTCTTATAATCAACCACATGAGGAGTATGGATATCATCCTTAGATTTTACAACAATTGTTTCTGTTCTTTCACCACTAAAATTCACATCTTCGTTCGCAGCAACATAATTGGTCTTACCATCTCTTCCTACGAAAGTTTTTTCATCAAGTGGAGGAGTCTTAGACTCACTTTCACTAACAGAATTTGATTTAATCTCATGAGAAACCGTTACTGTATGGAACTCATCCCCAGCAGATTTTAAATTCTTTTCAAGAGTAGAACGTGTCTTATTTCCTCTTTCTATAAGCGCTTTTCGTTCTTGCTCTGTTTTTGATACTGAACTCGCTAAAGAACTTACTTTATTTTGGTTGGCTTTCACTTTCGCATCCAATTTCTCAGTTGCTTGTTGAATCTCGCGTAGTGTATTCCAATCAAAAGCTTTCTCTGCTTCTGTTACTTTATTTTGTGCTTTTTTTACATCAACTGCTCTCTGAGCAACTTGAGTTTTTACCTTATTAACAACTGTTTCTTGTTTTTCAACACTTGCTTGGGCTTGTTTCTCATCTTGTTTTGCCCCTGCCAACCTATCTTCAGTTTTCTTGACAGTTACTTGTTTGGCTACAAGATCCTTTTCTACATTTTTAATTTTTTCAGGACTAGCTTGTTTAGCAAATTTTTGTGCTTGTTTCAAAGCATCATCAGCTTTGTTCTTATTTGTCACAGTAGATGTATACTCTTGTTGCATTTTATCAACAAGCTTCTGAGCATTTTTTTCTTCCTCAATTGTTTGATTCAGTTTTATTTCCGCATTTTTTACATCAGATTCTGAAACGTCAGCATCCTTTTTAGTTTCTGATTGGTTAACAGTTGACTTAGTCGAATGTTTATTTACAACCTCATCAGCTTGTGCATGACCATTAAAAGCAGTTACCATTGCAGTTGCAACGCCCAAACCAATCAACACTTGTTCCTTTTTCATAAAATCACCCTTTCTTTAAAATATTTACCTTATCTATACAAATCATATTATTTATATTTTACAAATAATCTTCTCTAGCCATAAATAGATTCAATTTTCTTTATAGCTTGCTCTCTCAATTAAATACAATCTGATAGAAAATGAAGTAATTAACTATCAATACTAGTTCTATAGCAAGTTCAAATTTAACATCACGACCTTCAACGACATTTTTGAAAATAGCTATAGTTAAGCTAAATAGAATGACGCTTAACAAACTCATAAACATCATTCTAGAACAACCTTTCTATTCCCCTTACTCTCCCAACTGGGCGCTGTAGGAGATAATCTGGTCAACTGTATCTGATAAGAACTGGATGGTATCACGGAGTGGTTTGTCTGTTGAAATATCAGCACCGATAATCATAGCTGACTCAAGTGGTGTCTTGCTACCTCCTGATTTGAGGAGATTGAGCCAATCTTCAGCTCCAGTTTCTGAATGTTTCAGATGGAGGTAACCTGCAGTCGAGATGACTAGTCCTGCTGAGTAGGTGTAGCTATACAAGCCCATATAATAGTGAGCTTGACGCATCCAAGTCAAAGCTGCATCATCATCGATTTCAATGGCATCTCCCCAGAAATCGGTCAAAACTTCCTTCATAATGCTGTTAAGTTTACTTGCTCCAAAGGTCTCCCCTTCTTCAATCAATGTATAAACCTTACGCTGGAAGGCTGCTTCCAAGAGGTGGGTGATGAAATTATGGAAGTAGGTATCTGTCAAACGGTGAGCCAGAGCGAAGCGTTTTTGACGTGGGTCGTCAGATTGGTGCTCCAAGTAGTCACTGAGGAGCAATTCATTGAAGGTCGAAGGCGCTTCGACATAGTAGGTCGACATGTGGGCGTTGAAGTAGCTTTGGTGATTGTCTGAGAAAATGAATTGACCAGAATGCCCGATTTCATGAATCAAAGTATAGACATCACTCAAACGACCTGTCCAGCTCATGAGAACATAAGGATGCACACGATATGGGTCCGCTGCATAGCCACCAGAATCCTTGCCACTATTGGCAGCAAAGTCCACCCAGCGCTCTTCTTGATAGCGAGCAACTTCCTGACAATATTCTTGTCCCAAAGGTTCTACTGACTTCATGACCAAATCATAGGCGTCGTCAATGGTCACTTGAGGATTCAGGGCGCTGTCCAAGTCCAATTTCCAGTCTGCAAAGGTCATCTTTTCAAGACCATTTACCTTGGCAACATGCTTGAGATATCTCTGAGCAACGGGCGCAAAATCCTTCATGATGAGGTCAATCTGACGATCAAACATAGCACGGTCCACTTCTTGCTCAGCTAGAAGATAATCAAAGACTGAGTCGTAGCCCTTCATATCTGCCAGTAGTTTTTCAGACTTGACTTGGGCTAGATAGGCTGCTGCAGCCGTATTTTGGTGCTTACGAAGACCTTCTGAGAAGGAACGGAAAGATTTCTCACGAACCTCAGCATCCTCATGGTTTTGGTAGAAGTTCTCATAAGTCACAAAGCTGTTTTTGTAGGTCTTGCCATGGGCTTCAAAGTCAGCCATTTCAAAATCCCCAGCTCGCATCTTAGTGTAAATATCCTGCGGACTGTAGAAAACTTCACCGAGATTGGTCAAGGCCTTCTCCACATCTGCTCCAAGATAGTGGGCTTTTTTGATTTTGGCCTGACGAATGGCAGCTGTTAAATGAGGCAATTTACCCAAACGGTCCAAGACTTCCTCATCTGCTGCCACCAAGGCATCGTCAAAGAAGGTCAGAGCTACGCTGGCGTCTGTTTCAAATTCCATCCCAGCTTGGGCAATGTTGGCAAATTCGTCATTGCTATAGTCTGTCGTCTGAGGCATAAATCCATAGTTTCCAATATGGCTCATCTGAATGTAGATTTGTTCCAATTCCGCAAAGGCCTTCTCGAAATCTTCAAAAGTGTGAAGATTGCCATTGTAGTCACGGCTAAACTGGTTGATGTCTTCACGAGCCTTCTCGATTGCACGCAAGAAATCCTCACGGTCTTGGTATAGGGCTGTTAAATCCCAAAGTTCCTTCTCTGGAAATTCTGAACGGTGTTTTTGTTCCATTTTCTTCCTCTTATTTCTCTAATTCTAATAAAACACTAAGGGCTGATAAAGCGTAAAGTGGTGCTGTTTCTGCTCGCAAAATACGAGGACCAAGTCCTGCCAATACTGCTCCCTTAGTTTCAAAACTTTCAATTTCTGCAGGTGACAGACCACCTTCTGGACCAAAGATAAAGAGCAGTTTGGCTCCTTTTTCAAGACCAGAGATCTCTTGTAAGAGCGCAGCGGCTTCACCTTCTTTGGCTGATTCTTCATAGGCTACTATGATAGAGTCAAATTGGTCCAGTTGAGCTAGAAAGTCTGATTTTTTCTCGAAAAGCTGGATACTTGGAACAACATTACGCTTGCTTTGCTCGGCCGCTCCAAGGGCAATTTTTTCTAGTTTTTCAACTTTTTTGCCCAATTTCTTGCCATCCCATTTGGCGACCGACCAATCAGCAGGAAAGGCCCAAATCTGGCTGGCACCCAGTTCGGTTACTTTTTGAGTAATGAACTCCAGCTTGTCTCCCTTAGGAAAGCCGGATGCGATGGCCACATGAACTGGTAGTTCTACATTGTCAGTTAATTCTTGAACCAACTCAAACTGACGTGCTTCCACATCCAGCACGCGCGCCAAGCGCTTAATGCCATCATCAAAGACCAAAGTAACCTCATCCTCTTCTTTCAGGCGCATGACCTGAAACATATGCTTGCTGGTTTCCTTGTCCTCAATGGTGACAGGAGAGATTGCACTGCCTTTTACAAAATACTGCTGCATGCTAGCCTCCAATCACACCTGAAATATCCTTGGTTTTCTTAAAGACACAGGCATTCCACTCCCCTTGAATCATGTGGGTTTCAAGGAAAAATCCAGCTGATTCAGCCGACTGGCGCACCATGTCCCACTTGTCCTTGATAATGCCACTCATAATCAGGTAGCCCTCATCCTTGACCAAGCGATAAGCATCATCCGTCAGATGAACGAGAATATCCGCCAAGATATTAGCTACAATCACATCTGCCTCAATCTCAACACCTTTAAGCAAATCGCCTGCAGCTACATGTATATTTTCCATGCCAGGGTTGAGCTCAATATTTTCCTGAGCCACACGAACCGCTACATCATCCAGATCATAGGCGAAAATTTCCTTGGCACCAAGAAGCGAGCTGGCGATAGAGAGGACACCTGAACCAGTCCCCACATCCAGCACCGTTTCGCCACCACGAAGGACCTGCTCCAAAGCAAAAAGGCTCATCTTAGTAGTTGGATGGGTCCCAGTTCCAAAGGCCATACCAGGATCCAGCTTGATAATCTTTTCTCCAGCAGTCGCCTCATAGTCTGTCCAAGACGGCACGATAGTCAAATCATGAGTGACACGAGCTGGTTCATAGTATTTCTTCCAGTTGTCCGCCCAGTCTTCCTCAGCCAAGGCAGTCGTCCCCATCATGACCTCACCCAAATCCATAAAATCTGTCAATTCAGCCAGACGAGCCTGCAAATTTGCCTCAACCGTTGCTACATCAACCGTATCAGGGTAGTAGGCTGTCACTACGATTTCTTCTTGCTGCTCAACCTCTGGGAAAATCTCACCGAAGCGGTCAACATTTCCTACATAGTCCATACTGTCTTCGATCGCAACACCTTGCGCTCCTAGCTCAATCAAGAGATTGGAGACCAATTCCTCTCCCTCACGTTTAACCGTTACTTTTAGCTCTTGCCATGTTTCCATTTTGAATCTTCCTTATTTTTCTTAAATTCCTCAATCACATCTGTATAGTGTTCTTTCATTGCGCTATGAATCTGCTGTTTAAAAATACCAAACATAAGATAATAAACAAATAGAACAATTCCTGCTAACAGTATCAATAATAAAAAATATACTGAAAGAGGCAGTACGAGACCTCTATCACTCAGTAAGGGTATAACAAGCATTAATACCCAAATAACAGCCGTAGAAATCCCAGCTACTTTCATACCACTTTCTCTCTGCTTCTTTAACTTTAAATATTCCATATAGATGAATGTAGCTTCTTCTCTAGAATATTGTCCAGTTTTTAGTTTGCGTTTAACTTCCTTATTTAACGTCGTTGTTGCAATTGCAAAAATCATTTTACTTCCTCCATATAATCCCTCACTCTATCCTGCAACTGGGGTACAACCTTATCTGAGTCAAGAAATTCGTCAATACTCATCAGTTTGTAACTCTGTCCTTCGTCACCAAATACAATCTTGTCAAATTGTTCCTGAGCCAACTTTCCCACTAGAAAGACGGATTCCTTCCCCTCAAAAAGCATACTGGGATAAACCTTTCTCCAAAGCAGACAATCTTTAGTCAGACGAATCCCCAGTTCCTCAAAAACTTCACGCGCTGCGCACTCAAAAGGACTTTCATCCCCTTCGCGCCCACCACCTGGTAGTTCCCACATATTGGGCCATGGGATGTTTTCCTTGTCATCACGTAAGATAGTTAAGAGCTTATCACCACAAAAGAGGGCAATCTTGCAGCCTGTAAAATCAGAAATTTCTATTCCCATATTAGACTCCTTCGGCTAATGCCTTTTCCAGCTCTGCTAACCAGTTTTCATAATAGCGTTTCTCGTCCCGTAGCATTCGGCTGCTATTCATTTTCTGTCTAGCAATCTTCATAGCCTTGCGAGTTTGAGCCATGTCGTTCCTTACCTTAAATTGATACCAGGCTTGAATGCTCTGCACATCTGCCATTTTTAGAGATAAAAAGGATTTAACGCTTCGAATACTTGCATATTCCTCCGCTTTCTCATCATCACCTTCTAGCAAGGCGATTTGAAGAAGGCATAGTTGGCAAAAAGTTTCAGACAGCGAGTGTTCTGTTCTCTCTAGTAAAGATTGAAATAGCTTTTTAGCTGTCTCTAAATGACCATCCAATATGAAAACCACTCCCTCAAGAGTTTGAATACTTTCTGCAAAACTCCCTCTCGCATCCTCATCAACAGTCATGGTAAAATCTTTCAAATCATATTTTTGAGGAGCCAGCAAAGTTTGAGCAGAATGTCTCAATACCAAGTAGGCGTATTTGGTATTTTCAGGGTATTGTAGCAATTCCCAGATTTTTGCTCCATCGGTGATTCCGACTGGCAAAACGTTGTTTAAGAAGAAAGATAAATTTAGAAAAATCCAAGTGCCTGCAAAATACCAGCTTCTTGTCAAAAATCCAAAAAGTGTTGCCAATAATATCAAGCAAAGGTGAACTATCAAGCCACCTGAAAGCATTAAGATGATTCTTTGATCACTTTCATTCTCTTTTAAACCAATATACTGAGCACCAACATTTTTTATAACTGCTGTTCGACTAAGATGAAGCCTGCCTGACTTTTTGGTTAAAAGAAAGTTCCCTAATCCAAAAGCCACCAGACGATAGCCTGTCAAGTATCCACAAAAAGCATGACCCAGCTCATGAAGAATAAAGATTAAATACATGCTTATAAGAGCGAAGGTATAACCAAAAGTAAAGGCTAAAAATGCGGAATACCCCAACTCTGCAAATGCGATGGTTCCACAAGCAAAAGCTAGCATAATAAGGACAAAAGCTAGCACATAAACCAAATAAGTCCCAATTTTCTTCATAAAATCTCCATCCAACTCCTAGTATCTCGGATAAGGGTAAAACTCTCCCTCTTCCAAGCCGACTTTTCCTTCTTCAAAGACTTCTTGGTTCCATTCCATGACAAATTCTTCTGCTTCTGGGTCTTCCAAAAAGTCCATGAGGGCATCTAGTCCAACCTCGGCAGTATCTTTGAGGAATAGCGCAAAATAAGCTAAAAATTCGCGAGAAAAGCCTTTTTTAGGCAAGTAAGGGATGACCGTCAAATAGTCTTCCTCATTGACTGTTGATTTGGCAGGATTGTAAAAAAGCACTGCTTCTTCAAAGAGAATGTCGTCTGATGAAACCTCTCCATCTTCATCAACCATCTCCACACCTGCAGCATTTTGCGCTTCCAATAGAAAACTCACTTCTACCGCGTGATTGCGCTTGTCCCAACTAATCTCAAAGTCAAAGGGAAAGTTCTTCTCCAACTCTTCCTCTAAAACATCTAAAAATCCGTATGTTGCCATTTTGTCCTCTTTCTATGCGACTCTTTAATCGCCCCGATTGCTCGGAAATATGCTAAAATAGATACTACCATCTTACCACATATACATCAGAAAATCCACGTTAGAAAGGACTGCTATGCCAGACAATCTCGCGCTTCGCATGCGCCCTAAAACCATCGACCAGGTCATCGGTCAGGAACATCTGGTCGGACACGGAAAAATCATTCGTCGCATGGTGGAAGCCAACCGCCTGTCCTCCATGATTCTCTATGGACCTCCAGGAATCGGCAAGACCAGTATTGCCTCTGCCATCGCAGGGACGACCAAGTATGCCTTTCGAACTTTCAATGCGACAGTTGATAGTAAAAAGCGACTCCAAGAAATCGCGGAAGAGGCTAAATTTTCAGGTGGTCTCGTCCTATTACTAGACGAGATTCATAGACTAGATAAAACCAAGCAAGACTTCCTCTTGCCTCTCTTGGAAAGTGGTCTGGTCATCATGATTGGGGCTACGACTGAAAATCCTTTCTTCTCTGTCACTCCTGCCATTCGCAGTCGTGTTCAAATTTTTGAGTTGGAACCTCTGTCTAACCAAGACGTCAAAGAGGCTCTTCAGATAGCTCTAAGTAACCCTGAACGTGGTTTTGATTTTCCAGTAAAACTAGATGAGGATGCGCTGTATTTTATCGCAACCTCTACAAACGGAGACCTTCGTTCTGCCTTTAACTCGCTGGACCTGGCTGTTCTTTCTACCCCTGAGAACGACGAGGGCATCCGCCATATCACCCTTGATATCATGGAAAATAGCCTCCAGAGGAGCTACATTACCATGGACAAGGATGGAGACGGTCACTATGACGTTCTATCTGCCCTGCAAAAGTCTATCCGTGGCTCAGATGTTGATGCCAGTCTTCACTATGCTGCCCGCTTGATTGAGGCTGGTGATTTGCCAAGTCTCGCTCGTCGTTTGACTGTTATCGCTTATGAAGATATCGGTTTGGCCAATCCTGAAGCCCAGATTCACACCGTGACTGCTCTGGATGCTGCACAAAGGATTGGATTCCCAGAAGCCCGCATTCTCATTGCCAATGTCGTGATTGATTTGGCCCTTTCTCCAAAATCCAACTCAGCCTATGTAGCTATGGATAAGGCACTTGCCGACCTCAAAACATCAGGGCACTTGCCTATTCCGCGACACCTGCGTGATGGGCACTACAGTGGAAGCAAGGAACTGGGGAATGCCCAAGACTATCTCTATCCACACAACTATCCTGGAAATTGGGTCAAGCAAGACTATCTACCAGAAAAAATTCGTAATCATCACTATTTCCAAGCAGAAGATACTGGTAAATATGAACGGGCTTTGGCTCAAAGAAAGGAAGCTATCGACCGTTTGCGAAAAATCTGAAATCCTTTTCAAAAAATTGCACTTTCCTCTTGATTTTTTTTGAAAAAGTGGTATTATATAAACATAGAAACGCTGTGGTGTACGACTTCACACTTAAGTGTTGACCGACTATTTTTTGTATTATTAGGGAAACAAAAGTCTTCTAACAGCATGTAGGCCGTCTCACACGGAAACAGCTTCAGTTAGAGCGAGTTGCCCACCTGCTTAATTGCGCGGGTTCAATACAAACCGTGAAGTTTCGGCACCAATACAGCTTTTTTCTTTGCCTCCTTAGCTCAGCTGGCAGAGCAGCGGACTCTTAATCCGTGGGTCACAGGTTCGATCCCTGTAGGGGGCATCTAAATACAACAGGAAAAGCCTTGATAACCAAGGCTTTTTTGCTTATCTATAACTGATTTGCCTCATCATTTGCCCCACTTTTAAATCTATCTTTTCTTTTTGAACCAAATTACATCTTAACAAATAGTGTAAAGCCAGTTACTTTTGCTTTGATGCCATACAATATTTTCATGTAGAGAAGACAAATTTTATCTTCTCTTTTTATTTTCAAAATAATAAAAACTGATTTTCTTTTCATAAATCAGACTGAAACTTCCAAATTTTCCATTTTGTTTATTGATATTTCCTCTAAAAAGGTGTATAATATTTTTATTATCAAACTATACTATACTATACTATATAGGGGGTATTGAAATGAAATTTTCTAATCGTTTATCGCTATTCCTTGCAGGAGTTATTTTTGTCCTTTTAGCACTCTTCCTATTTACAAACCCAGTAGCTAATCTTGTTGCTTACAGCTGGTGGATTGCATTTGGTTTACTGGTTTCTTCTATAGCAGCTATTTTAGGCTATTTCTCTGTACCAAAAGAGCTTCGCTCACCAGCTCATCTTTTCCAAGGGATTGTTAATCTTCTCTTAGCTCTTTACCTCGTTGCCTATGGCTTTGTGACGCTGCCAGTTGTCATTCCAACTATTTTAGGAATTTGGTTAATTGTAGAAGCCATTATAGCTTTCTTTAAAGGCAATCGTCTGGGATTGATTTTCCCTATTATTGGCAACCATATCATGTGGATAGCGTTGCTTGCATTTTTACTAGGTCTAGTGATTTTGTTCAATCCAGTAGCTACAAGTGTCTTTGTCGTTTATGTCGTTGCCTTTGCATTTTTAATTGTTGGTTTCACCTATATCCTTGATGCCTTTCGTAAATAATCTAGCTGCCATTTTGGGCATATTAAAATAGCTGGGAAGTTACATTCTCAGCTTTTTCTGTTGCCTCCTTAGCTCAGTTGGTAGAGCAGTAGACTCTTAAGCTATGGGGCGCAGGTTCGAGCCCTGCAGGGGGCACATCTAAATCAACAGAAATAAGCCTTGAAACCAAGGCTTTTTTTAACGTCTAATAGCTTTTTGTAGAAAAGTATTTAAAAATAAAAGAGAAGAGAATCTCTCACTCTCTTCTCAGTATATCTTATTAAATTTAGTTTTTCTTAATCTAGCTGATTTTCCTTTGCAACGACAAATTCCTTAACCAATCGATAGATAACAGCAAATATCGGTGTAAAGAATATCATCCCAAGTAAGCCAAAGAGATTGCCTCCAATACTAGCAGCCGCAAGCGTGAAAATAGCTGGCAAACCAATAGACTGACCTACAACTCTAGGATAAATAAGGTTTCCTTCAATCAGCTGTATAACTTGATATAGAAGAAGAGAAAGTAAGGCTTGAGTAGGACTCACTGTGAAGATAAAAATCGCTCCCACAACACAAGCAATCATAGGCCCTACATAAGGAATGAACGATAGCACTCCTGCAAAGATACCTGTCATTACTCCATAGGGTATCCCAAACACGCTGTAACCAACCGCTATCATAACTCCTATGATAACTGCTTCAATCAGCTGACTCATCAAAAATTGGTCATAAGTCTCTAGTGCTACTTGTCCAATGTAAGTCAACTTTATCACCACCTTCTCTGGAAGAAAAACTTTTAGAAGTCGACTCGTCATCGCTGCCAAATGTTCCTTACTGGATAAAAATAAAAAGGTGAAGACTATAATCAAAAAGGCATTCATCAAACTTGAAAAAATATTGCCGATATTACTAGTCAGACCTGATAAAAAACCTATCAAAGCTTGGCTAATAGAACTAGATTGTCCCTGTATGCCTGATACGATAGTTGACAACATGTCTTTGGTTACAAATTCCGAGCTGCCTAGCAATTTCCCAAGTTGAGTAAGGACTGTTGAAAGGACTGTTCCCAGCTGACTAATAGTCTGGGCTAGGGTTGGCAGCACCAAAACCAAAAGAGCAATCACGATTAAGATAAGAGCTAGGAAAACAAGTACCATGGCAATCGGACGACGCAACTCTGCCTTTACCTTCAATTTAACTAAGTACTGTTCAATTTTTTTCATAGGAACATTAAGCACAAAAGCAATAACAGCACCATAAATCAAGGTTGATATTACATCAAAGAGAGAGATTGCTCCTGATATAAAGCTCGATGCATTCAGAATTACAAGAGCAACCAGCCCTATAAAAAGTATTAACGGGGTGTATTTTTTTACTAAGTTCATAAATTCTCCTTAATAAACATGTTTAGATACGACTATACTATTTGGTTTTTCAAACTCTCGATTAAGGTAGGCTTGGTAAGTTCCTGGTGCGATAAATCCTTTGGGTGAGAGGATATCTGTTCCAGCCTGACCGACTATGGTATCAGCCAAGAGCACACAGTTTGTAGATAAGACAAAGTAGGATTTAAACTTAGATTTGATAAATTTATAAAGTTCCCCATCTGTCTCATGTCTGATTTTATAAGCGTAGGTGTAGTCTTCCTTACCATCACCTGTCATGATTTTATCTGCACTTGGCTCCCATGGAATCGTCAGTTGTTTCAATTCAGCCAACTTTTTCTGAACTGCTTTTTCCATTTCAGGCGTCAAATCTATCCCATAACCAAAAAGCGTTTTTTGACTCTCACGTTTACATAGGTCAATGTACTTGTCACGATCACAGAAATATAAGACACCATCTCCTACCATGCCAAATAAGGTCTCAGAAGACGGATCATAGTTGCCATAAGAAATAACACGGCCTTGATAGCAGATATCCACATGACCAATTGCCGAAAACAGAGAGGTCTCAGCTGTATGAACAAAAATTTCAAGCTCCGCTGTCTTACCAGACTTCACCATTCCAAGATGGATATCCTCTCTCTCATCAGCATTTTCCAGCATAAATTTGTTAATTTTTGCTAAAGTTCTTGCAGGGATGAGAGCGGCTAGGACAATAGGTAAGCTAATTCTAATGCGACGTTTGAGATGGTTTTTCCCAATTTCCTCCTCAAACAAGAAACCATCACGGATATTGGACACACCATAAAGGAAAAAATAAGCCCCTAATACAAAGAGTTGAAAGACAGAATTTCCTGTAGAGGACAAAAGACTAGTCCCACCAAGAAAAACTAGTACGAGTCCATCTAGTAAGAGACGAAAACGAGGTCGAATATTATTTTTACGGTAGAGAACATAGGTGACAAGATTAATCGTGGCCTTAAAAATCTGATAAACTCCAATCACAAGAGCCAGAACATAAATCGGTATATCAGTCGCAAGATTAGAACCTAGCAAATATCCCAGCACTAACAATTTAACCAGTGCAACTCCCAAGGTATCCGTTGACTGGCTTTTTTTGAAAACTCTTAATAGCAAATCTACGACCGTTGCTATCCAAGCTAAAAACAGAACCAGGCGAATAACTGTTACTGGCAACCAAGTCCCCGTGACCATCAAGATGAGACCTAGCAGAACAAACAAGAACCCCTGAGCAAGTAATTTCTTACCTGTCAGACCTAAAGATAGAATTTTCGCCATATAAAAACCTTTCAACAATAAAAATTAAACACTCCGATTAAACTGACTAGTAAATAGCCAACACTACAAACAGCCTGTGCCAGCAACATATGGTGACTAGAAATGACTGTAGTAATGTCACCATCTTGTCTTATGCACTTCTAAAATTTGTTATATTGATTAGAAACCAGAGCTTATAAAAACTAGCTAAACTCGAGAGATAGACACAATTGCGACGAAAAAATGTATAACCAATTCAACTTGTTAAGGTAAGAAAGCATTATTTCCAATCTATTAATTATTCATCTATTACCTATTATGACACAATATTCCCTATAGTTCAACTTTTTACTTGTTTTTATATTACACGGACTAAAAAGTTTTCAACAGTTGATTGCATGTGTTTTAATAAGTTTTAACCTTTCTTGGTTAGATAAAAAAAGAACCATACAGTTTAGAATCTGTATGGTTTTTGCCCCACTTTTGTCCCATTTTTAAATCATGACATTGAAAATACCTAAAATCACTTATATTTCAATATTTTTAATTGCTCTCAATATGAAAGTCCTTTCCAAATCCCTGTAGGGGGCATCTAAATACAACAGGAAAAAGCCTTGATTTACAAGGCATTTTTGTGTATCTGTTCTACTTTTGGTCAACTAATGGATATCAACGGTATAATTTTATGAACACCCTTCCCAGACAGCTCTAATCTGATTGCACTCAAAATTTTTTAAAATTTAAAACAAAAGACTTGCTTTTCTTTTAATTTATGTTATACTTGTTCTTGTATCTGATACAAGTTTATTAAGAGAGGGATTCATATGGATACAAAATTCTCAGTTGCTTTGCATATCTTAACAATGATTAGTGAAAGCAAGGAAACCTTAAGTTCTCAAGCACTAGCTATTAGTGTTGGGACTAACGCTAGTTACATTCGAAAAGTGATTGCCTTATTGAAAAATGCAGATTTGATTCATTCCCAGCAAGGAAAAACAGGTTATCAACTCAGTAAGTCTCCAAAGAAAATGACTTTACTAGAGATCTACTATGCTACTCAAGAAATCAATCACATCAGTTTATTTCCTGTTCATCAAAATAGCAATCCAGATTGTCCCGTTGGAAAACATATCCAAGGAGCAGTTTCACCGCTTTTCGCTAGTGCCGAATCTCAATTAGAGAAGGAATTAGCAAATCAAACTTTAGAAGATGTCATTGACAATCTATATAAACAAGCCAAACAAGTCCGAAACTGATTTGATAGCAAGTCAAGTCAGTTTTTACTGGAAATAACATATACTTGTATTAGATACAAGTATGATTAGTCGTGTTAAAAAAGAAAAGAGAAAACATATGAAAGTCGCACAACACACTACTTATAACAAAAATAATATCACACTGAACATCACAGAAATCGCTAAACCAAGTATTACAGACAAACAAGTCTTGGTCAAAGTCACCGCTGCTGGGGTTAATCCTCTTGATAACATGATCTCTCGTGGTGAAGTCAAGATGATTGTTCCTTACAAACTTCCTCAAACTGCTGGTAATGAGGTCGTTGGAATCGTTGAAAGCATTGGCAAGCAAGTTGACAACTTTCAGATAGGAGACCGTGTCTTTGCCCGTCTGCCACTTGATCATATCGGCGCCTTTGCAGAATACGTAGCTGTCGATAGCCAAGCCTTAGCCAAGGTTCCAGACTATCTATCAGACGAGGAAGCTGCTGCTGTTCCTCTTACTGCCTTGACCATTATGCAGGCTCTTGACCTCATGGGCGCTCAAGCTGGGAAAACGATCTTTATTTCTGGTGGTACTGG